>JAIOQJ010000051.1 GCA_021413475.1 Planctomycetota bacterium
GCCATTCGCCAAGGCGGACGATCGTGAGGAAGTGAGAATCAAACTCAATCGCGACGACAAGCTCTGGCGATTCGTCAAGGACAAAGAGTCGCTTCCGGTCATCAAGAACGACGGTAATCGTTTCGAGCACACTCTTTACAACGATGTGTTCATTCACGCCCAGCAGTTTTCACTCGAGAGCTTGGCGAAGCATTCGCGGAAAGATTCCGTCTATGCCGATCTCGTTGGCGACGCTCGCGATCAATTTTTACGGGAATTGCTTCATTTGGAAGGGACGCTGGTTCGGTTGCGCGAGCGGGAAACGACGGAACGGCTAAAAGCCGCGAATTTCCCCAAGCTCTATGAGGGCTGGCTGGTGGTGGAAGACGAACCCACCCATCTAATCGAAATCGTTTTCGCCGAACTTCCCGAGGGAGTGACTCCTGCGGAAAAGATGAATCAGCGAATCTCTTTCGATGGTTACTACTTCAAACTGTTGAAGTACCAGTATGACGCGAAGGACGGCAAAGACAATTGGCGATACGCCCCCCTCTTGATCGGGCGTTCGATCAAGGTGATTCCCGGCGAGATTTCACTGTTTTCGCTTGAGAATCCGTCGATTCCAGCTCTGATGATCGTGATTGGCATGACGATCATTGGTAGCGGCATCGTGATCCTCTGGCTCCGCCGCGGCGATCGGAAAGTACGGGCCAAAGCCCAGGACGCATTAACCCGGCAGAACCCGTATCCGGAGGCGCAGGCTCCACCGGCAGCTGTCGAGCCGGGAAACGACTGGAATCGTTTGGCGAATCCGCCCATGAATTGATGAGAAAAGCGTGACATCGTCGTTCGAACATAGTAGGATCATCGATTAAGTAGCGAGCCATTGGCAGAGCAACTTTTCGATTATCCTCATTCCGTTGGTCCCCGGAAAAGGAGTGACAGAACGTGGCAAGAACAGAAGAAAACGCATCGCGAGGCGCGCCTGCACCGGTCATTCGACGATTGGTGGTGGCGGAGGAGGATGGGCGGACGCGTTTGATGAAGCGTCAGGTGCCTGCGTGGGTGATCAGCGGCTTGATTCACGTGGTATTGATCGCGGCGTTCATCATATTTGACAAGATGACGCACACGGACACGGTGGCGAAGGAAGAGACGAAGAAGCCTGAGAGCCGACTGGCGGAAGACAAGAAGGAAAAAGAGGCGGATCTGACGATCCCGGACGAGAACCTGGATTCGACGTTGGTGCCGGCGGTCGAAGTGGAGCGGGTGACCGAGTTCAATGTGGTGAGCCCGGTGGTGGAGAGCGAGGCGGTCGGCTTGCCGAATCAGGATAACACGCCATCGAATTTGACGTCGAACCTGGGCGACTTGACGAAAGACGTGGGAGCGCCAGGTGGAGAAGCGACGCCGGACGGCATGGCGATGCAGGGACTTCCCGGCAGCGGCGGCCAGTTGGCGATGCCGGGATTGAACGGGCGGTCGGGGGCGACCAAGGTGGCCTTGCTGAAACAAGGCGGCGGCAACGACAAGACGGAAGCCGCGGTCGGCCGTGCTTTGATCTGGCTCGCCGAGCAACAAAGCAAGAGCGGCGGCTTTTGGGAATTTGACGGCACAAGCAAGGCCGACAAAGTCGCCGCCACGGGCATGGCCCTGCTGCCATTCCTCGCCGCCGGTGAGACGCACAAGACGGGGACTCGCTACAAGAGCACCGTCGGTTCGGGTCTGAACTATCTCAAATCGCAGATCAAGCCGAACGGGCAGTTCGCCAGTTCGGGTATGTATTCGCAGGCCATCGCCACCATCGCCGTCTGCGAGGCAGCCGGCATGACTCGCGACGAGACCTACAAGAAAGTGGCTCGCCTCGCTGTCGATTTCATCATCAAGGCCCAAGACGGGGACGGCAGCTGGGGTTACTCGGCGAATTCGCCGGGCGATACGTCGATCGTCGGCTGGCAGCTTCAGGCGCTCAAGAGCGCGAAGCTCGCGGACATCCCGGTGAACGTCAAGGTGCTGGATAAGGCGATCGAGTTCCTCGAAAGCACGTCGGGCGATTCGGGTGCTACCTACGGTTATCGCGCCAAAGGATCGTCGCACACCCTCACCGGTGTCGGCCTCCTTTGCCGACAATACATTAGCGGGTGGACGAATCGGAATCCATTCCTCGGTCGTGGAGTGGATTTCCTGTGGACGAAGTTCCCTCCCCGCGAAGATGCATTCGACATGTATTACTATTACTACGCGACCCAAGTGATGCACTTCTACGAAGGGCAGGTCTGGCATCGCGATTGGAATCCGAAGATGCAGAAGATCCTGCTCGACAAGCAGATCTATCAGCAGCCGGGCACGAAGAAGTCCGACATCGGTAGCTGGCCCAAGGACCAAAGCACCATTGGCGGTTGCTGCGGTAAGCTCGGCACCACCGCTCTGGCCTGCCTGACGCTCGAAGTGTACTACCGTCATCTGCCGCTCTACAAGCGTGACGCGGCTGGTGGTATCGCGGTACTCGAAAAGTAAGGACTTCGTTGAAGTGAATTTTAGGATCCGCCGGGTGAAAACTCGGCGGATTTTTTGGTGAGCCCAAGGGCTTGGCATTGCAATAAACCATTCGAGTAATTCATTCCGTTGGTCTCCCGGAAAAGGAGTGACAGAACGTGGCAAGAACAGAAGAAACCGCATCGCGAGGCGCACCGGCACCGGTCATTCGACGATTGGTGGTGGCGGAGGAGGATGGCCGGACGCGTTTGATGAAGCGTCAGGTGCCTGCGTGGGTGATCAGCGGCTTGATTCACGTGGTATTGATCGCGGCGTTCATCATATTTGACAAGATGACGCATACGGACACGGTGGCGAAGGAAGAGACGAAGAAGCCGGAGAGCCGTCTAGCGGAAGACAAGAAGGAAAAAGAGGCGGATCTGACGATCCCGGACGAGAACCTGGATTCGACGCTGGTGCCCGCGGTCGAAGTAGAGCGGGTGACCGAGTTCAATGTCCAGAGTGCAGTTGTCGAGACCGAAGCAATCGGCCTGCCGAACGAGAATAACACCCCTTCGAATTTAACGTCCGTTGTGGGCGACGTATCGAGCTTGGTCGGGGCACCTGGTGCCGAGCCAACCACGGATGGCATGGCGATGCAGGGCGCTCTTGGCGGAGGTGGCCAGTTGGCGATGCCGGGATTGAACGGGCGGTCGGGAGCGACGAAGGTGGCCCTGTTGAAACAAGGCGGCGGCAACGACAAGACGGAAGCCGCGGTCGGCCGTGCGTTGATCTGGCTCGCCGAGCAACAGAATAAGAGCGGCGGCTTCTGGGAATTCGATGGCTCGCACAAGTCCGACAAGATTGCCGCGACCGGTATGGCACTCCTGCCGTTCCTCGCCGCCGGCGAGACGCACAAAACGGGGACACGCTACAAGAGCACCGTGGGCGGCGGCTTGAACTATCTCAAGTCGCAGATTAAGCCGAACGGACAATTCGCGGGGGCCGGCATGTATTCGCACGCCATCGCCACCGTCGCCGTCTGCGAAGCAGCCGGCATGACCCGCGACGAGACGTACAAGAAAGTGGCTCGGCTCGCTGTCGATTTCATCATCAAAGCTCAAGACGGGGACGGCAGCTGGGGTTATTCAGCGAATTCGCCGGGCGACACGTCGATTGTCGGCTGGCAACTTCAAGCGCTCAAGAGCGCGAAGCTCGCGGATATCCCGGTGAACGTCAAGGTGCTGGATAAGGCGATCGAGTTTCTCGAAAGCACGTCGGGTGACTCGGGCGCAACCTACGGCTATCGCGCCAAGGGTGCATCGCACACCCTATCCGCCGTGGGCCTGCTCTGCCGACAGTACATTAGCGGATGGACGAATCGGAATCCATTCCTCGGTCGTGGCGTGGATTTCCTGTGGACGAAGTTCCCTCCCCGCGAAGATGCGTTCGACATGTACTACTACTACTACGCGACCCAGGTGATGCACTTCTACGAAGGGCAAGTCTGGCACCGAGACTGGAATCCGAAGATGCAGAAGATCCTGCTCGACAAGCAGATCTACACGCAGCCGGGCACGAAGAAGTCCGACATCGGTAGCTGGCCCAAGGATTCAAGCCACATCGGTTCGGCTTGCGGCAAGCTCGGCACCACCGCACTTTGCTGCCTGACACTGGAAGTGTACTACCGCCATCTGCCGCTCTACAAGCGCGACGCGGCGGGTGGTATCGCCGTTCTCGAAAAGTAAGTAGCTAGTTGGATTAAAAAGAGCCGCTGTCGCTTCGCACTTTGTGCAAAGCCGCCAGCGGCTCTTCTTTTTCAAAGCGATACCGCTTTTCCCCAACTTCCGCTGAACACGAAGCTCGCCTGCGGCTTGCGAGTCCGTTCCGCGAGTTCCTTTTCTCGCAGTGCATCGTTCAGTGTGGCGGGATCGCCGGGATACCCGATCGCCACGCCGGTCACTGCGTCCCAATCGGCCGGCACGGCGTAGAGTTCCCGAACTTTATCGGGCAGTATGCCGGCCATCTGGTGGACAACCAGCCCCTCTGCCGTTGCTTGTATGGTTAGATTGGCCATTGCCAACCCGACATCGTGAAACGCATGGCGGTTCGGCTTTGCATTCATCGCGAAGGACGTGTGAGCGACTGTGATGATCAACAATGGTGCAGCCTTGGCCCAACTCTGATTGAACTCGATTAGACACTCCAGCAGTTTCGCATGCTCCGCCGGTTGTGCTTTGGTCGCGATCAAGAACGCCCATGGTTGCTCGTTGTAGCTCGAAGGAGCCCAGCGGGCGGCTTCGAGCAGGCTCTTCACTTTCGCCGGTTCCACGGCTTTCGCATCGAACGCACGCGGACTCCACCGCGTTCGAAGAAGGTCGTGGATCGGAAAATCGTTTTTGGTGGGATTCTGCATGGCAATCCTTTGGGATGACGAATCAAGAATGGGACATGGGCTGAATCACATGCTCGGCGAACCGCTCCATCTCTTCCAGTTGCGGACTGCACTGGAGCAAGAACAGATCGATGCCGACTTTTTCGAAGGCGGCGACCTGATCGAGGACCTTGGAAGGGGTACCAATCAATCCAGAACGGAGGCCGCGATTGGAAACTGAATAATCTTCGAGTGAAACACGCTGTTCAAGCTGAGTCCCCGCCAGCCATTCCTGGTAATTCTTGTACCCGGCCGAGGATGCTTTCACATCGGTGATGCGGGAGAGTTCCTTCTTCGCCTCATCTTCCGTGTTGCGGACAATGCTGTAGGCGGCCATGCCGAATTTCATCGGCGGTAATCCTAACTTTTCACGCCGTTTGCGCATGTCGGCGATCCGCTCGCCGATCTTCTCGGGCGGGTCGCCATGCATCACGTAGGCGTCGCACTTGGCGGCGATCAAGTTCTTCGCCGTCTCCGATTCGCCCCCCGCGTAGAGAATTGGCCGGGGCAATGTTTTTGGCTTCGGTTGAAGCACCGTATTTTCAACGTGATAATATTTCCCCTGAAAACTCCAGTGATCGCGTTCCCAGAGATTGCTCAAGACATCGAGCCATTCCGAAGTGCGGGCATATCGGTCGTCGTGCTGTTCGAAGTGAACGCCGTACATTTTCGCTTCGTTTTGCCACCATGAGGAGACGACGTTCAACGATAGCCTCCCGCCGCCGCCGATATGGTCGATATTGGCCGCCTGTTTCGCCAAGAGTGCGGGGTTATGAAATGTCGGCCGCACCGCGACCATGTATTCGAGCTTGTCGGTCACGGCCGTCAACGCCGCCGCCGTGGACCACGCATCGAGCGAAGGTGCCTCGACGCCTTTGATGTCGTTCAAATTCAACTCGGCGACGAGTGAAAGAGAATAGCCAATCTGCTCGCTTCGCTGCGCGAGTTTCTTGTTGTACTCCCAGGTGGGAGCCATATTTTCCGCTTCAACGTTGCGAAGCCATCCACCGAAGATGGGCATCCAGTAGCCGTAACGCATGTGTGTATCAGGGGGTCAGAGGTTTGACAGCTGGATCCACGAGGTTCGCAAAGCCTCACCACGGGGCTTGAGAGAGATTGCACTCAAGCCCCGAGGTGAGGCTTTGCGAACTTCGGGGATCAGCGAACGGCACGCTTCTCCAAATAGTCTACGAGCTTTCCGAAAGGATCAAATCCAATGACGTTCACTGCGTCGGCCACGAAATTCGACAGGGCATTGATGTCGTAATACATCAGCCGCCCATCGCGCTCGTCCACAATATATTCGATGCCGCCAACATCGATCTGGGCGGTCTGCATGATTCGCTCGCAGGCGGCGATCACTAGCGGAGGCGGGGTGTAGCCTTCGACTTTCAGGCCCGTTTTCGGGGCGTCGATGGGGCAGGCGCTTCGCGTGAGTTCGACGCCGTCGCTGCGCTGGCAGATGTCGGCGGGGCAGAGATTAAACGTATCACCCGTGATATGCACCTTGATCGCGTAAAGGAACTTGCCGCCGAGGGTTTCGACGCGAGTGATATGGCCGCCCTTCGCCGGGATGTACTCTTGGACCAGTGCGGTGTGATCGATGCCGAGCTTAATGCGATCCTCGGCCACGGCACGGGCCAGGTCGTCCGGCTGATCGTATCGCGTGATCCCGGCACCGCTGCCGCCGATGTTCGCCTTGACCACGACCGGAAACCGCAGGCCTTTCGAGGCTTCCACGGCCCTGGAGGTGTGATTGATTACTCGCGCCCGAGGATAGGCGAGCCCGAGCGATTCCAGGAGCGTCAATTGGAGTGCCTTGGAGGTCTCGTAAGTGAACCCCACCCGGCCGTTGACGACGGGGATGCCAAGCCTTTCGAGATGCCCGAGAAACGAGAGCGTGAAGAAAATGCCCTGCTCGCCTTCACGCAGATAAGCCGACGGCGACATGCGGTTGAATAGAAGCGCATAGTCGTGATCGTTCACGCTCGGGTCGAACAGATGCGCTCGCGGATCGAGGCGGACATACGGAATGTCGCGACGCTCGAGTTCCTTGAACAACGGTCGAAACCAGTCGGGATGTTCGTGATAAATGGCAAAAGGCTTCCGCGGCATTGGCACGCTCCGGAACGCGCACTTCTTCGAAGTGCGGCTAAACGAGTTAATTGGCTTCCAGAGAGATTACGCGGAAAATGACCGGTGGCCATGCGGTGCCGGTGTGATTGAAGTGCGAACATCATTGCGAATTGGCAATCAAGACGGCGGTCTTGGTTGCCAATTCGCAATCTGCAGTTTCTTCACTGATTTACTTCTTCGGCATTTCCTTCGGCGTACCGATCTTCTCGGCCGTCATGACCGCAGGAGCGTTGGTGTACGGCGCGTAGACGCCGGCCTCGCCGGGGACGGGGCCGCAGTCGCATTTGCCGCCGACATGCTTGCATCCGACCGTGCCAATCATGAGAACGCTAAGTATGGTAATGATCCGACGCATGGATTCCTTCCCTTCATGAATCGAGTGCCCGGTCTGGCGGTCCAACCGAAATTCCCGGCACCCTCGCGATAAGCTAGAGCATTCATCGACCTGTCCCAATCGTTAGCTTCACCCCTTTGGCCAGCATCGCCAGCCGACGCTTGCCTCCCACCCCGCGACGACCGGGATCTCTTACCTGCCCTGCCTGAATTGCCATCTTCAGACGATTCTCGCACTTGATGTTTTTGGTGATTTGCGGTTATAGTTCGGCATTGAGATCCTGGCGAGCCGCAATCCGCCGCCAAAATCATGGACGATTCCGGAACTCCCATGGCGAACACGACTTCCGCCGTTTCTACAAGTCTCGGCAAGTACCGGCTCATCCGCGAACTCAGCAATCGCGGCTCGGGGACGGTCCATGTTGCCGAGGAATCGAATTCCAATCGACAGATCGCGCTGAAGATCATGCCCTTGGAAGGCGACCGCAAGAGCGCGTTTCTGGCCGATGCTCCACGCTTGAAGCGTCTGGAGCACGATCACCTGGTTCCGATACTCGACGCCGGAGAGATCGACGGTCATTGCTATCTTGCAATGGATCTTCTTCGAGGGGAAACGCTCCAGACCCGTTTGAAGCGCGAGCATCGCCTGTCGATGAAAGAATCGTTGCGGATCGCCCGTGAAGCTGCCGCCGGCATCGCGTGCCTGCACGACGAGGGAATGATCCATTGCGACCTGTCGCCCAGCAATATCTGGCTCGAACCGTCGGGCCGGGCCCGGTTGCTTGGTTTTGGGGGCGTACCATCCGAGGAAAATTCCACGTTGCTCCATCGGCTCGAAGGACCCGGCTCGCCGGGCTACCTCGCCCCAGAACAAGCGGCCGGTGAAATCGTCACGCCCGCGGCGGATCTCTTCAGCCTCGGCTGCGTGCTCTACCAGATGACGACGGGCGAACGGCCCTTCAAAGGCGATACGGACGCGGCGTTGTTGCGAGCAGCCGTGTTCGATCATCCGAAAGCCGCCCGCCAGATCAATCCCGAGATCTCTCAGGACCTGGACGAGCTATTGACACGTCTGCTCGCGAAATTGCCGGCCGATCGACCCGACTCGGCCGACGACGTGATGGAACGCCTGACGGAATGGCTCGATCCTCTCGCCCCGAAAAATCGTCTACCCAAACTTCCGGAAGCGGTGCCCTACCCCGCCTCGAAACGCTTTCTGGATCGAATGGAGACGCTGCGTAGTCCTTCGCCGCCGCCCGAATCGCCGCTCGTGAAACGAGTCGAAGTGGTAACAGTGCCCGAGTCACCGGCACCGCCATCGGCCCCTCGTCGAAACTGGTTGCCGGATCTGGTGGCGGGATTACTGCTTCTCGCGGGAGCTGTCGGTCTCTTTTTCTGGTGGAAGGCGAGTCGATAGCTCGCTCAATCACTTACAGGCGAGAACTCTCAACGATGGATGCCGTGATCTTGGCTGCTGGCTTCGGAACGCGCCTTCGACCGCACACCCTGACGACGCCGAAACCGCTCCTTCAAGTCCAGGGACGGCCGATCCTCGACTGGATCATCGGTGCCTTGCCGCCGGTCGATCGGCTGGTGGTCGTTGTCAATTACCTCGCGGAACAAATCGAATCCTACCTTGCGACGCAAACCCATGTTCGAAATTGGACAACCGTTCGCCAAGACGTGCCGCGCGGCACCGGCGATGCCTTGCGTGTCTGCCGGCCGCACATCGAATCGGATCGCTTTCTGGTGTTGAACGGCGACGACTTGTATGGTGCCGCCGACCTGGCCCTGCTGGCCACGAAGCCGATGGGTTTGCTCGCCCATCCCGTTGAAGAGCCGCGCAAGTTCGGCATCGTCTTTCCGCGAGCGGATGGGACTCTCGAAAAGTTGATTGAGAAGCCCCCTCTCGATGGTCGGCAACTCGCGAACATCGGAGCCTATCTGTTTCCCAAACGAGTCTTCGAAATCGAACTGCCGTTGTCGCCGCGCGGTGAGTACGAGATCACCGACGCGGTCGATACCCTCGCGAAATCGGGACCGTATCACGTCGTTGAAGCGACATTCTGGCTGCCGATTGGCACGGTCGAAGCGTGGCACGCGGCGCAGAATGCAGACGTGTCGCGGGCATCGAGGTAGACTGCGATGGATTTAGCCCCGGACGAGGCGGCGGAGTGTAGCCCCGGTCGAGGCTTTGCGAGGCCGGGGTTCCCAACGCAAGGTCCGATCACAACAACCCAGGGTTCGCAAAGCCTCACCCTGGGCTACATTCCGTCGCCCCATCCGGGGCTCAAAGGCAAGTTGCAGCTACTTGTCTGAAACAATCTCAATCTGCTTCTCGTCATCCACGACAATTTGCGGCGCGGTCTTGAACGTTGTCACGGTGCCAGTGACTCGAATGATCTTGTCGGCGAAGGTCGTGCGTGTCGCTTTTTCGAGCTTGCCGGTGAAGGCCTTCGGCATCACCACGACGGCGAAATTCTCGGCATCCGTGAAGCTCTTTTTGGAATTCAGATATAGACGCTTTTCGACGGTGCCCCCCGTCGACGACACACGCATTTCCACGGTCACTTTTTCGCCGACTTTTTTGGTCGCTTCCAGGGCGGTGATGGCTCCGTCCTTCGGCTTGGGTTGCTCGACCTCGACCACACCTTTCTTTGCCACATGCGCGCCGACTTGCAAATCGCTGAGATGCAATTTTTGCTGGATGGTGATGTCGCCATCGACGTCGCGAATTTGCAGGCCGATCACCGGGTCGGTCGCGTTCCAGTCAATAGTCACGACGCCGAAGTTATCGCCGTGACCCATGGTGGCGACGCGGTGACGGTTCTTTTCCAGCGGCCGCCATTTCTTGTCGGCCTGATTGAACCCGCTGGCGGTGAGATCGTACAGTGGATAATCGACGGCCCTTTCCATCATGCAGAGTTCCGCAAGGTGCCGATCGCCGCTCAGGGCGATGACCCCGGCCGCCTTCGTGTCGCGGAGCAACTTGTAGAGCCGTTCGCGTTCGTTGGGGAAGTTCATCCATTTCTCGAAGCCATGATCCTCCGCGACGATCTGGATGCCCGAGACGAGCAAACGGATTTCGGCCGGCTTCTTCAATTGTTCTTCGAGCCACTTCCACTGTTCTTCACCGAGGATCGTCGCACCCGGTTCGGTATTGGCGATGTAGGGCGTGTACGTCATGCCCGGCTCGCGCTTGCCGCGTTTCATCGGGCTTCGGAAATAGCGGCCGTCGAGCATAATCACCTGCACGCGTTTGCCGGCGGGGCCATACGTCTGGGATTGGTAAATTCCCTTTTGCTTGCGGAGCGGGGAATCCTTGGGGACGTCAAAGAAATCGAGGAAGAGTTGCTGCGACTCTTCCTTCTTCGCGTACTCGACCCCCGCGTCGTTCTTGCCGTAATCGTGATCGTCCCAGATGCCGAGCGTCGGGCAAGACTTCCTCAGGGTCTGATAATCGGGATGAGCCGCCGCCTTGTCGTATTTGTCCTTCATCACTTTCATGTCGTCGGTGTCGGCATAGATGTTGTCGCCGAGCATCAGCATGAGTTCCGGCTTGACGCCGACAACCGACTTCCAGATCGGTAACGGCTTTTCCTGATGCGCGCACGACCCGAAGGCGATGCGCGTCAGCGGCTTGTCCTGCGCGCTGGCGAACGAGGGGATCGCGAGGAGAGATGCGAATAGTGCCAGACGCAGAGAGTGAATCATGATGGAACTCCAGAAGCGGCGGAAACTTATTTTTTCCGAGCCCGAAACGCTAGCAAGGGAGAG
>JAIOQJ010000063.1 GCA_021413475.1 Planctomycetota bacterium
GTGAAAGGAACGCAACCGATGACGGGGACTTTTTCGGCTCTCGTAGCAACGTATCGAAGGACGCGCCTCGAACCCGCCAAACAACCTCACACGCCCGGCGTAACCATGAAAACTCCAGCAAACGGTTCCTTGGCACTTCCCATGGTGTTGGTCGCGTTGGTACTGGCCTGTGCAAACCAAACAGCCCGGGCTGACGTGACCTTCGAACGTGATGTGCTGCCGATCTTCAACTCGCATTGTCTGAGTTGTCATGGTGGGCTTCATCAAAAGGCAAAACTCGATCTGCGCACTGCGGCCAGCACTCTGGCTGGCGGCAAGAACCGGAAGGTTGTCGTCCCGGGCAAGCCTGAAGCCAGCGACCTTTGGCAATCCGTGCATACGGACGAGATGCCGAAGAATCCGCTCAAGATGTCGGCCGCTCAGAAGGAAATCATCCGCAAGTGGATCGAGGACGGGGCCAAATCGGCGCGGGTCGCCTGGGAATTGAAAGTGCCAGGTCAGGCTCGCGCGGCCAGTGAGTTGGCGAAGTTCATCGACGCAGAGATTTACCAACCGTTGAAACGAGCTAACATTCCCGTTTCGCCGCAAGCGGCGGACGGCGAGTTCCTTCGGCGTGTCTATCTCGACGTGATCGGTCGCATTCCGACCCGAGCCGAGGCAGCCGCATTTCTCGACGCCACCCATCCCGATAAACGTCAAAAACTCATCGACTCCTTACTCGCTCGGCCGGAGTATGGGCAGTATTGGGCTCGGTTGTGGCGCGATCGCGTAGCGGTGCCGATCGGTGCCAGTGAAGATCTCAAAGGGCAACACACCACCAACTTTCACAAGTGGCTGAGCGACGAGTTCAACAACAACCGTCCGTGGAACGAACTGGTCCGCGAGATGATCGTCGTGGAAGGTGACAATCCGGCGGTAGCCTTCGTGCGGCAATGCATGGATGACGGCCAGCCGCGTGCGGGCAAACTCGCCTCCTCTGTGAGCCGACGATTCCTGGGGATTCGCCTCGAGTGTGCAGAGTGCCACGATCACCCATTCACAAGTTGGAAGCAGGACGACTTTTGGGCACTGGCCGCGTTCTTCATCCGTACCGCCAAGATTGAAAAGAGCAAGACGGAAACGCGCACCGGCATTTACGATTCCGAGAAAGGGCCGCCGAAGACCCGTTTCGGCCTGCAACCGCTGGTGCGCAAGCAGGCGGGAGCAGTCGTCATCCCCGAGGACGCTGGTCCACGTGCGGGGAAGGTGGTATCCGCCAAGTTCCCGACGGGCGAAATCGTCAAACTTGCCGACAAGAGCCCAGCCCGCCCGACACTTGCCGATTGGGTCACTTCACCCAAGAATCCGATGTTCGCTCGTGCTACCGTGAATCGGTTGTGGTGGCATCTGTTTGGCCGCGGACTAGTCAACCCCGTGGATGCGCTTGACACGGAAAATCCGCCCAGCCATCCGGAGTTGTTTGATGCTCTCGCTGGTGAACTGGTGGCATCCAAGTTCGACATGAAGCACATGCTGCGGGCGATGCTGCTGAGTGAGGCTTACCAGCGGAGTTACATTGCGGTTTCTGGCAACGAGAAGGATGAGACGCTTTACAGCCATGCGACGGGAAAGGTTGTCGCGCCTGAAGTGTTGTTTGAGTCTCTGGTGGTTGCGTCGGGTAACACGATCGACTCTAAGAGCTGTAGTGGTCAGATTGGCTCAGGAAAATCAAAGGGCCCGCTGAGTTCAAGGTTGGAGTTCCTCAAGTTGTTCGGCACGACCCCGATTGACGCTGAGCCTGGCGAGTACACGCAAGGCATTCCGCAGATACTGGCCCTGATCAACGATCCAGATTTGCACAAACCGAACAAACTGGTCGAGCGAGCGGTGCAAGACGGCGGCAAGCCAGAGGACATCATTGAACGGATCTTTATCGGTGTGCTGAGCCGTCGGCCCCATGCGGATGAGGTGAAGCTGACGAGTGAGTTTCTCGGCCGTCGCAAAACGCCGTTAGAAGGCTACCAAGCGATCTGGTGGGCACTGCTGAACTCGCCGGAGTTCGCGATGGTGCCGTAAAGTCGCCACGTGTTCCAGAGCGTTGACGCGGTTGTCGCGAAAAACGGGGCCTCGGTCTTGCGACCATGGCGAACCAGAAAAAATCAGGAGATGCCATCGATGATGTCCCAAGCACTTTCTCGCCGTGAATCGCTTCGCCTAGCCGCAGCCGGCGTGTCCGCAGTGTCGCTCTCGCAATGGCTGCCGAACTTGGCCCTACATGCTGCCGAAGCACCGAAGCGAAAGCACAAGTCGTGCATCCTCCTTTGGATGGACGGCGGTCCATCGCAGACCGACACCTTTGACCCCAAGCCCAACGCACCGGCGGAGTTTCGCGGCCCGTTCAAGACGATTTCAACATCTGTGCCGGGCCTCCAGATCGGCGAGGGCTACACCAAGCTGGCGCAGCACATGAAGCACGCTTGCGTCATTCGTGGCATGAGCACGACGGAGGCAGCCGAGCACTGGCGTGGTCGCATCTACATGCACACCGGCTATCGCCCGAACTTCGCCGGGCTCAGTTACCCGACGATGGGTTCGATCGTTTCGCATCACCGTAGTACGGACTCGGGCCTGCCCAACTTCGTGGTCACCGGCAAGACGATGCTTTCATTCCCGCACATCAACGGTGCTGGCTTCCTGCATCCACGGCACACAGGGCTGCTCGTCCGCGATCCCAGCAAGGGCGTCGATAACGCCACTTCTCCCCATGCCGACGCGGAGTTGACCGACCGGCTTGCTCTCGTCGATCAGTTGGCGGCGAACTTCCAGCGGACCGCCCCCTGGCAATCGGTCGCCGCTCAGCGAGCCGCTTACAATGGTGCGGTCGAACTTGTTCGCTCCTCCAAGAGCCAAGTGTTCGACTTGTCGAAAGAGTCCGCCGCCACGCATGATCGCTATGGCAAACACGAGTTTGGTCAGGGCTGCCTGATGGCTCGTCGTTTGGTGGAAGCTGGCGTGCCGTTCGTCGAGGTTTATCTAAGCGACTGGGACACCCATGACCAAAAACGCGGCGAATCGGTCCGCGACGTGTTGCTCCCCGTGAGCGACCAGGCGATGACGGCCCTCATCACCGATCTGAAAGACCGCGGCCTGCTCGACGACACGCTGATTGTGTGGATGGGCGAGTTCGGTCGTACTCCAAAAACGCATGGTAATCCGAGCCTTCGCAACCACTATGACAAGGCGTGGTCCACGGTTCTTTTCGGCGGTGGAGCACCGGGCGGCGCGATCATCGGCAAGACCGACGACAAGGCCGCCGAGGTGATAGAGCATCCGGTCAGCGGACCGGACTTCATCGCCACCGTGCTGACGCTCTTGGGCATCGATCCGACGAAAGATCTGCATGCTGGCAGTCGCCCCGTGCGAATCACCGCCACCGGCGCCAATCCGATCGCCAAAGTCGTTGGCAGAGGTTAACTTTGTCCCGAAGCCGATTGCGGCTTCGGTTTGTGGACGGCGACATCCATTTGTTTGTCTTGCGCCGCCGTCTTTGTGAGGGACGCAACCGATGATGCGAACGACTCTTGCCCTGGGATTGTTGTTGGTCTGCCGTCTCGCGGCGGCAGACGAGCCATCGTACGACCGCGCCATCAAGCCGCTGCTTGAAAAGCACTGCGTCTTGTGCCACGGCCCCGAGAAGCCGAAAGGCGATCTCCGTCTCGACGGTCCGGCGCCCGACCTCGCCAATGCCAAAGTTCGCGGCGTCTGGGAAAAGGTGCATTCGATGCTCGTTCGGGGCGAGATGCCGCCTCGCGAACGGCCGAAACTCTCTACCGACGAACTCGACGCGATGACCACGTGGATTCGCCGGGCGAGCGAACGCGGCCTGATCGCCGAGCGCGGCGGAGCGGGCCGGGCGACGATGCGTCGGCTCACGCGCGTCGAGTATGCCCGATTGATCGAGGACGTTCTCGATCTTCGCTTCGCGAATGTGCCGCTGTCGCTGGTCCAGAAGCTGCCGAACGATCCACAAACGGAGTTGCCGATCAACGACGGCGATTTGCTGGCGTTCCAGAGCTTGCACTGGCGGTCGTACGCCGACGTCGCCGATCGCGCCGTGGCGGTGGTGCTGGCGGGCGAGCCTCGGCCGGAACCGTGGAGTTACCGCTTTGAAGCTCGCGGCCTGGGAAAGGCGAACGTTTCCGGATTTCAGCAAGGCGAAAAGGGCTTTGGCGGGAATGTCGCTGCGAACGAGAAAGAGATCAAGCGTGCGGCGAAAGTCAGCATCGGCGTCACGGAGCGAAATCCCGACGGTTCGACGACGCTGCCGGCGGTCTATCGCGCCGATCCTGGGTATCTCGGCCGCGACAAGATGAACGCCGGTTCGTGGGTTTTGGAATTGCCCTATGTCGAGCCGAGAGGTGTGTTGCGTTTGCGCATTCGTGCCGGTTCGATCGTTCCAAAGGGAGAAGGCGTTCCCCTCTTGCGAGTCGCGTTTCATAACAACGCTGTTAACCAGATTTACGGCCGTCAGCTCGCCGAGATACCGATCGACAATTCGGCGGAGCAGCTTCGAGAATATGAGGTTGAGATTCCGCTGGACCTCATCGAGTTTCCCTATGTGCTGTTCGAGCGTTCGAAGACGATCGGTGTGCGAATCAGCAACGACACCATGCCGATCGCGGACCGCGAGAAGCCGACGGGGCCGAAGGGCAAGCCCGTGGAATGGCCCTACCAGGAATCGAAGATCGTCATCGACTCAGTCGAGGTGTACGGGCCGGGGGCGGGGGAATGGCCGCCGCGACGACATCGGCGATTGACCGCCGCCGGCGAATCGGCGAAGGACGACCGCGGTCGCGCGGCCGCCATTTTCGCCGACGTCGCGGGCAAGGCGTGGCGCCGCACGATCGCCGTGGGAGAAATGGCTCCCTTCCTGAAACTTTACGACCAGCGGCGTCAGGCCGGCGACGGTGCCGATGCCGCGCTGAAACTCCCGTTGACCGCCATTCTCTCCTCGCCGCACGCGATTTACCTCGTCGAGCACAAGGCCGAAACCGTCGCCCCGCTCGCGGGAATCGAACTGGCCAATCGGCTGTCGTTCTTTCTTTGGGGCCGGGCCCCTGATGACGAACTGCGCCGACTCGCGTCCGAAGGTCGGCTTTCCGATCCCAAGACGCTGGCCGCACAGGTCGATCGGCTGCTCGACGACCCCAGGAGCGCGGTCTTCGCCGACGATTTCGTCGGGCGGCTCTTGGCGCTCGAACGCGTCATCAACGACCCCATCGAGTTCAAGCTGACTCTCAAGAGCCTGGGCAGCGAGAAGGTCGCCGCACTTCGCGAAGCGAGGCTCAAGCACGATCTCGCAGAGGAGCCGGCTCGGTTTTTCGCGAACGCCCTGCGGAAGAATGAGCCGGTGCATCGGCTGATTGACAGTGACACCCTGCTCATCAACGATCGGCTGGCTCGCTACTACGGCATCGACGGCGTGGACGGCCCCGCCTTCCGCGAAGTTCCCGCTCCGGAAAATCGCCGCGCGGGCTGGCTGTCGATGGCGGGGGTCATGGCGGCGGCGTCCCGGGGGAATAAAGAGGCAACGATCCATCGCGGCGTCTATCTCCTCCAACGCTTTCTCGGCGAACATCCGGGCACGCCGCCGGGCAACGTCGAGCCGCTCGAAGTCCAGGCCAAAGGGGACGCCAAACGCAAACAGATGTCGATTCGCGAGCAGGTGAAACTCCACACGTCTATCAACACCTGCCAATTGTGCCATCGCAAGATCGACCCGCTCGGGTTCGTCTGGGCCGACTTCGATGAACTAGGCCAGCAAGTTGTCAAGAAAGGCAAGGACCTCGGACCGGTCGATTGCTCGGGCATTTTCCCCGACGGCCGATCGTTCAAGAACCTAACGAAATTCGCCGAGATTCTGAAGAACGCAACGCTGGACTCGCGGTTTCAATTTGGCGAGATCTTGTTACGGCAACTGACGGCCTACGCTCTTGGCCGGCCGTTGTATCTGAACGACGACGAACTGATTCGCGAATTGGCCCAGCGGTCTCGTAGCGAGGATTGGCGTCTTCGCGCGATGATCCGGGCGATCGTATTGAGCAAGGCGTTTACCCATGGCTAGTCTATCCCACCCCGAAAGGACCATTCCCATGCCGATAACTCGCCGATCGTTCTTGAGAGCCGCTGGCGTCACGCTGCCATTGCCGTGGCTCGAAACTCTTGCACCTGCGGCGGAGACCAAAGCCAGTTCGCCTCCGGGCCGGGCCGTGTTTTTCATGGTTCCGAGCGGCGTGAACATGTGGCGCTGGCATCCGAAGGAGTTCGGCCCAAGTTTCCAGTTGAGCAGCACTCTGCTGGCACTCGCGCCCGTGCGAAAGGAACTGACCATCTTCAGCGGGCTGGAGCACGCGAAGGGCGCTGGCGGCGGGCACTACGAAGTTGGTGTCTGGCTCACTGGCAACGAAAAATACAAGAGCAAGGACGGACCCGTCGAACCGAACACGATTTCGATCGACCAGCACATTGCTGGCGCGATCGGCAATCGCACGCGCATTCCCAGCCTGGTGCTCAGCGCCCCCGGGGGTAGCGTCACCACGTCGTTCGACGCCAAGGGCGCCCCGGTCAACGCCGAGAACAACCTCCGACGACTTTTCGGCGAACTCTTCGGCTCTCCCGACGTGATGGCCCGGCTGCAGAATCGCTCGAGCGTCCTCGACATCGTCGGCGAACAGGCGAAGGGGCTGTCGAAGCAATTGGGCAAAAATGACCGCAACCGCTTCGACGACTACCTACAAAGCGTCCGCGACGTGGAAAGCCGGCTGCAAGCCGATCGCGAGTACTTTGCCTCCAAACCATTGCCGATCTCAGCCGACAGCCTGAAGCTCGACGTCAATCCGCAATCGCAGCGGCAGGATTATTTCCAGACCATGCTCGATCTGGTCGCCCTGGCGCTCCGCAACGATCAGACGCGAATCGTATCGATCCTCGCCTGCGGTTCGGGCCACGAGTTCTTCGGCCAATGGCCCGAGTTCGCCAACGACACGCACCATCGCGCCTCGCATGCCACCAACTACGACACCGAGGATAAGCGGCCGCGCGATTACGCCCTACTGGAAAACGTGGACAAGTGGTTCATTGCCCATCTCGCCCGCTTCCTCGAAAAGCTCAGCGAAACGAAGGAAGGCGATAGCAACTTGCTGGCGAACACCATGGTCCTCTACGGCGGTGGCATGAGTTGGACGCACAATCCCTCCAACCTGCCGATGCTCCTGGCGGGAGGGAGCCGACTTGGCCTCAAGCATGGCAGCCATCTGCGCTTCAATCCGCACAAGGATCACATGGGCAAGGTCGACAGGTCGGCTAAGGTCGAGGAAACCACGGTCTGCGACGTGCTGCGCACCATGTCGGAGCGACTGGCCGTTCGGGCCGAACGGTTCGGCGACAGCCGCCGGAGCGTGTCGGAACTGCTGTCATAACATGGCTGCGAGCGTCAGTTCTCAACTTCAGATACCGTAGGAAGCCGATCGAGGGCTCTTCTAACCGTGCGATTTCTCACCCTGTTTCTACTGGCATTGACGCCAGCCGTTTCCGACGCCGAGGATTGGCCGCAGTTTCGTGGCCCGGGCGGTTGCGGCGTCACCACGCGTGGCAACCTGCCGCTGGAATGGAGCGCGAAGACCGGCATGAACATCCGCTGGTCGGTTGACGCCGAGGGCCAGGGAACGTCCAGCCCCATCGTGTGGAAGGATCGGGTCTACATCGACAACGTCTCCGCGAATCCCGACGGTGAACAACCTTTGCATCACGTCCAGTGCTTCCAA
>JAIOQJ010000064.1 GCA_021413475.1 Planctomycetota bacterium
CTTTTCGGGATCCTTCGCCGTCTTGATCGCTTCTTTCAGTTTGGCAACCGCCGCCTCGTGTGTTTTCTGGGCGGCCTGCTCCTTCTCGGTGCCGATAGGGTTCTCGTGCCATCGGGCGACTTTCTTGAAGTTCACCATCGTCCGCGTGCTCATGAAGATGCCGGCCATGCCGTAATAATCTTCCTGCAGCAACGGGTCGAACTTGTGATCGTGGCAACGGGCACAACCGAGCGTCATCCCCATCACGGCCCTGCCAAGCGTGTCAACCTGTTCATCAACGATGTCCATCTCCATTTTCTTCTCGTCGGGCTCGGCCAACACCTTGGGGCCCAGTGACAAGAAGCCGGTGGCGATCAAACGTTCGCTGTACTTGGCGGCATCGCCAGAGAGCAAGTCGCCGGCAATCTGTTCGCGCAGGAACTGGTCGTACGGCTTGTCGTCGTTGAACGCTGCCACCACATAATCGCGATATCTCCACGCGTTGCCGTGCGCGACATTTTCGTCGAGGCCGTTCGAGTCGGCGTAGCGCGCGACATCGAGCCAGTGCCGGCCCCAGCGCTCGCCATAGTGCGGCGAGACCAGCAGGCGATCGATCAGTGTCTCGTACGCCGCGTCGGGCTTCGATTGCGAGTCACGCAGAAACTCTTCGACTTCTGTGGGCGATGGCGGCAGGCCGGTTAAATCGAAGGTCACGCGGCGAATCAGGATGCGCAAGTCGGCGGCCGGCGCGGGTTGCAATCCCTTCGCTTCGAGCTCGGCCAGGATAAAGCGATCGATCGCTGAGCGCGACCATTTCTCGTTTTTGATCGCGGGCAACGGCGGATCGACAATCGGCTGAAAGGCCCAGTGTTTTTCGTTGTCCGGGATGGCAGCCACTGGCTTGGGGTAAGGTGCCCCGAGCTTCACCCAGCGAGTAAGGTCGGCGATCTGTGAATCCTTGAGCTTTCCCTTTGGCGGCATCGACAGCATGGGTTCTTCGTGGCGGACCGCTTTCAGAAGAAAGCTCGTCTCAGGCTTCTCCTTGGAAATCAAGGCCCGGCCCCAATCACCGCCGCGCTGAAATCCCTCGGCGGTATCAAGGCGTAAGCCCGATTTCTGTTTCTCCGGACCGTGGCAAGCGAAACAATGCTCGGCCAGCAACGGCCGGATGCGCGACTCGAAGAATCGCGTGGCCTCTTCATTCGGTGCCGCATTCTCGGCATGCACCGTGGACGCGGCAGCGAACCACAGGAAGGCGAGCGAAGATGTTGCGAGTGAAAACGAGTGCATGCGTGCGCCCGGAAGTAGAGAAAAGGGCCACCGGCAGGATATTCTGATTATCGACGATTTGTGCTTGGGTTTCCAGAGGATGATTGAAAGTTCCTTACAATCGAAGCGTGAGGCGCGTAAAACAGACACCGTTGCCGATCAACCTCCGAGGAACTCTCATGCGTCTTACTTTTGCAATCCTGGTACTAACTTTGGCCTGGCCCACTACCGCCCCGGCACAAGACAAATTCCTACTGAAAGACGGCGAACGCGTCGTGTTTCTTGGCGATAGCAATACCTTTGCCGGTCGCTTCATCACCTATCTGGATGCGTACCTTTGCACGCGTTATCCGACCATGCGATTCGAATTAATAAATCTCGGCCTGCCCAGCGAGACGGTTTCCGGCTTGTCCGAGGCCGATCATCCCTATCCAAGGCCAGATGTGCATACTCGTCTCGATCGCGCGCTGGAACTGACGAAGCCAAACGTCGTCGTGGTTTGTTACGGCATGAACGATGGCATTTACTCTCCCTTCAGCGAGGAACGGTTCAAGAAGTATCAGGACGGCGTCAAGAAGTTCATCGAGAAATGCGAAAAGGCCGGGGCACGCGTGATTCTGATGACGCCTGCTCCGTTCGAGTCCCAGGCGGTGAAGAACAAAGTGATTCCCAAGGGGGCCGAGAAATATAGCTATCAGAAACCGTACGAGAAGTACGACGAAGAGGTGCTGACGGTCTATTCGAACTGGCTGGTCGAATTTGGCAAGAAGAACAACTATCCGGTCATCGATGCTCACGCTGCCGTGCTGGCGCATCTCGAACGAATGCGTAAAGTGGTCCCCGACTATCGTGTCTCGGGCGATGGGATTCATCCGGATGTCAATGGACATCTCGAGATTTTCCGCAGGGTGCTGGAAACACTGAACGCCAAGATAAAAGAGACGCAGATTGCGATTGCTCCCGGAAAGTCCACTGACACGGAAACTTCATTTACACTCGACGCGTTTCAATTACTCCCTCGCGATCCGAAATGGACTTCCAACTTGAGTGATGTTCGCCTGACTTTCCCCGGCCGACAAGGAAAGCACACCTTGATGGAAGGCGACAAGAAACTCGGTGAATTCACTGGCGAGCAATTGGCGGCCGGGATTGACCTGGGGAGCCTTGTCACGTTCTCCGCGAGCGTCCGTGCCGCCGAGGCCTGGAAACTACTCGAAGAAAAGAACCGTATCATGGGCCTCGCGTGGCTGACACACGTCGGCCACAAGAGGCCCGGTACGCCGGTCGGGTTGCCGTTCGAGGAGGCCCGCAAAAAAGAGAAGAGTTTGGAAGAGGAGATACGCAAGCTATGTAAGCCGACCGATTACAAGTTGCGGTTAGTGAAATTGCCGTGAAGCCGCGACGCGGAGGGTTTCCGGAGCGGAGCGCTTTGCGTCCAGTGAGGCAAAGCGCTCCGCTCCCGCGTCGCGGCTTCACTTGGCTACCTGCTTCAGCAACTCCATCAACACATCCAAAATCTTCGGCGACGCCTCCACTTCGAGATAACTCGATCGGGCCCGCCATGTCTCGTAGCCGCCGAGTTGATGCTGCGCAGGGGTCGGAAGATAGCCGTTGTAGCCGTTGCCTAGCGAAACGGTGAAGGTTTTCTTGAGCGGGCTTCGCTTCTTGATATCGAGGCCGATCTCGGTGAAGACTTCGCAGGGGATGGCGGTGATGCCAAGTTCGCCGATCCGGAGGGCCTGGAGTTTGGCCGTCACTTTGTCTGGATACTTGGCCATGTTGACGGTTTCATTCGCGTAGATCGCGGGCATTCCCTTCAGAGATGCCGCCCCTTTCTGTTCATCGAGCAGTTTCTTCGCTCGCTCGATCTCGGCGGCTGTCGGCTTGCGGACGCCGAGTTCGATGTCTTTCTCGGCGGCTGCAAGGGTCACGTGGTCCTTGAATTCGATCTTCCCGTAGATTTCAAACGCCGTCTTGGCCACGCTGTCGGCGACGACGCGGATCTGTTCGCCGGGTTGGCGGCCCTTCGGGGCGGGGCCGGCGAAATTGACATTGTTGACGTCGCCGCTAGTGCCGTTCGACATGATGCCGACGAACGGGCCGGTGCCATTCTCCTGGCCGACAAACTGGGCAACGCGGTCGGCGAAGGCCGCGAAATAGTCGCCGGAGAGTTGCGGATTGCCGCCGACGTAGTGCAGCGAGTAATTCGCGAAGAGGGCGATCGGCTTCTTCTCCTTCGTTTGCACCGCCAGCACGAATACCTCCGGATCGACCGGGCCGGCCGATTCGATGAGCCCCTTAGCCTGGTAGCCAGGATTCATCTGCACGCGATCATTCGTGCCGCCGAACGGGTTGGCGGGGATCAGGCCCTCCTCGCGTTTCCAGCGGCGGTTGAATAGTTGTGTAGCGTTGTTGGCGCTTCCCCAACCGACTCGCGCGGGGGCGAGGCGATCGTGTGCTTTCTCGATTCCCTCGGCAATCTTCTCCGTCAGGTACTTCACGTAGTCGACGTCGGGATCGGTCTGAAACACACCGGTGGCCGGAGGGGCGCTATGCGTGTGGGTGGCGGAAATGAGCATGTTCGAAGCGGGGATTCCCGTCCTTTTCTCGGCCCGACTCTTGGCATCCTCGATCAGTTCACGCGGCAGCATGCAGCTATCGACGACGACGAGGGCGAGCTTGGTCTTGCCGTCATCGAGAACCAAGCAGCGAGCGTGTAGCGGATCGTCAGCGGCCATCACCTTGCGATCGGCCATGTTACCGTTGACCGAGATCGGGAATTTCTTCGGCGTGACGTTCATGGCGAACGCCCCGGCCCGAAAGACCTTGTCCTGCTCGGCCTGGGCGAGAGAAGCCGAAGCCATACCCACCAGCAACACGCTCAAACGCATCCACATGGCAGAACCCTCCTGTTGAATCGGAACACTCATGCTAGGCGCTGGTAGTTGAGCTTGCAAGCGGCCGTTTCTTCTGCCAGATTATGAGTAGTTACGACTCGCGTGACTCGACTCGTGAAAACCATGATCCTCTCAGCCCCGATCGATCCGATCGCACGGAGCGTTCTGGAATTCTACCCGCCCGAAGCGGCGGAGAGTTCCTGGGCAGCGCTCGGCAATGCCGGCGGCTTCAGCGGTGCCAGACTCTGGCGCGGCGAGACAGCCGACGGCCGGCAACTTTGTCTTCGCGCCTGGCCCTTCGCACGCATGAAGGAAGATCGCCTGAACCGAATCCATCGGGCGATCGCTGCTTGCCATCTGCCGTTCGTGCCCGAATTGATCGAAACCACTGAAGGCAACACGTGGCTCCACGCGAAAGACGTGTTCTGGGAAATGACGACCTGGCTCCCCGGTCAGGCGGATTTTCACAAAGAGCCTTCGGACGCTCGCTTGTTCGCCGCCATGCGAGCCGTGGCCGCGATCCATCGGCGCTGGACGTTGCGCGAGCCATTGGTCGCGCCTTGCCCGGCAGTGCGGCGGATCCTTCGCGCGCTCCGAGAATGGCGCAACCTGTTGCAATCGGGCTGGCGGCCTGATTTCGATTTGCCGCTGACGCCGGAGATTCACCAGTGCGCCCGCCGGGCCTGGGACGCGGTGTTCGCCAACATTTTCGGGACGGAATTCGCCCTGCACGATTGGGAAAAGCGACCCTTACCCGTACAAGTTTGCCTCTGCGATGTCTGGCACGATCATATTCTCTTCGAAGGCGAAAACGTCACGGGTGTCATCGACTACGGTGGTGTGAAGCCCGATTGCGTGGCCGTCGATCTGGCACGATTGCTCGGAAGTCTATTGCCGGATCAACCGGAACGGATGCAGAATGCCCTCGATGTCTACACGGCAGTTAACCCGTTACCGAGTGAGATCTTGAAGCTCGTTCCCGTTCTCGATCGCTGCGGCTCAGTGGTTGGATTGACAAACTGGCTGCGCTGGCTTTATCTCGACCGGAAGGCCTATGAAGATCTGCCACGGGTAGCCGAGCGTCTAGAGATGTTGTTGCAACGGGTGGAGACGAGTCGGCCGGCGAATCTGTTTCCGTGGGCGTAGAGGGTGTTTTCTTCGTAGGACGGCCTTCCCAGGCCGTCCGCTAACACATGGACGGCCTGGGAAGGCCGTCCTACGAAGGAGAATGATAGGAATGGAGTTACGAAGGCCGCACGGCACGGAATTGAAGCGGAGCCGACTTCAGGAGCACTTCACCGAAATTGTTTTGCAGAATCTTGGTAGTCCCCTTGGGAGCCGGCGAAACGCCCGTGCGAAATGTCGCAGACAACTTGTAGATACCTGGTTCCGTCACATACAAATAGGTCTCATCGTTTCGAATACCAGAAGTGAGCGCCTTCAACGGCATTCGATATGACTTTCCGGCTTCGAGCTTGATCGAACTTGGCGCGTTGGTGCCTTTCGGGTCCGTGAGCTTGTTCGAGGCGCTCCTGGCTCCGTTTCCCTTCAGATCCAAACTCAATAGGGTGACGTCGCCATTGACCCACAGTTCTAACGTGGCGCTGCCGGTATTGGTGATCTCCAGATACATGTCCACATAAGTGGGGTGTAGCAGGCGGCCGTTCTCCTCGGCAGTGCGGATGTTCTCCTGAAACTTGAACATCGGCTTGCCACGCGGGTCCACATCATACGGCTCCAACGCCGCGTTGATGATTTTCAACTCAAGCGGCACATCCTTGGGTTCGGTCGAAGGGTGCGAATCATCCTGACGCTTCGATCGATCCTCCGCGGAAATCGGGGCGGACGTCAGTACGAACAGGGCGGTGGCGAGCAATGGTCGGCAAAACATGGATGATTCCCTTGGGAATGTTACTTGGTTTTAGTCACGATTTCGAGGCGGCAAGCTGGACGCTCGTCGCCTCGAAATCCGTACTGTTTACTGAATCAATGCGATCTGAACACCACCCTGCATGATGCGTTCGAGTGCTTCCCGGATTTTGTCGATGCGTGTGTTGTAGTCGCCGATAATGAGCTTGTATGGTTCACGTGAAAGGTAATGGGTGTTGTAATCGAGCGAGTCGGTGTCCCACGTTCCGGTGGGAGTAGGCGACGTGTTGCCGTCGATTTGGACGGCTGCGAGGAACTGCAATGCCGGGACTTTATAGGCCGAAGTCGAATAGGACTCGAAGAGGTCGCCGAAGGCGATCGCGTGGACCCGCGCGGGGTTCCGCGTTGTGGAGTACCCAGGCGGGTTTGCGGTGGTCAAGGCGACGAATTGCTTCACGACGGCACGAGCATTATCTTTCGATGCGACATGTAGACTGGTCGAGAGTCCAGCATTCGATCCCGCCGAAATGTTCGTGTAGTAGCCACCCGAAAGTGACCCCGAATCACAAGAGGTATTGGGCAATCCGTCCGTTTCATAAATGATCACCTTGCTGGCGGTTTTCCGCCCTGCGAAAGTGGATGCACTACTGGTCTGGTTGAATGCAACCATGAAACCCATCTGTGGACACGTAGATGTTCCGGCGTTCGGGATCTCGGTATCCGTCGTGTCGGTCAAACCCGCGGGATTGCTATTCGAGGGCGATGTCGTCCCATAGGGACGAATCGTACTGCTGGCGGTACCCAATGAATCAAGCAAACTAAACGGGTAGAACAAGGAGTTCTTCATCTTCGTGTACTCCTTACTCATGCTCACTCGAGCAGTGTTGTAACCGTCCGAGCCGGAAAAGAAGATGATTGAAGCAAGATCGTTAGGGTGGTTGCTCTTGATGTCGTCAATGGCCGAATTGATCCCTGCCTTGAGTTGCCAGGACTGGGCCTCATAGCAGTTTCCCGGGAACCAGTTTCCCGGTTCTTGCAGGTAAGCCATCATGCTTTGAGGGCCGAACCAGAACTGCATACGCGGATGCACGGGGCTGTCGCCATAGTGCATGTAGGGGACGATTTTCCAGTTGCCACCGGAAGTATAACTAGCGTTTCCGGTCGAACCGTTCAAAGAGAAGCGGTTGGCATCAACCACTGTTATCGTCCACGAACCGTTGGCGGCCGTGTTGCCGCCAACGCTCGCAACCGTTACGGTTCGTCCTGTGGTAAGGCCGTGAGCGTTACTGGTAATCACAATCGGCGATGCCTTGGTCGCACCGGTAATGGAATTGGGGCCGGCTGCGGCGAGCAGCGTAGCCCGCGACGTGATCTGTGGAGTTAGTGCGGTAGACGTCTGGTTGTAGTGTAGCGTCGAGCCTCCGCCGGTGTTCGAATTGGCCGAACCCGCACCATAAAGCGAGCTGGAATCAGTCCAACGGCCGGCACCGATCACATAGTCGATGTAGTCCTTCCAAAACCGCTGGTCGTTACTGGCACTGCTTGTGCAATTGCCAGTGGACATGCTGATGGGGATGGTCGTGGGCATGGTGTCGTAATAGACAACCAGGCCGCAGCGAAGGCTCGGCGGAAGGGTTTGAGGTCCCTTGGACATCCAGGCCAGAATATTGTCATAGTTGACGATGTATTCCGCGGCAGTACCAGGGGCTTGTTGTCTCCATCGCCCGCTGCTGTTCCAAAACACCGAGTTATCGCGCATGTCGTCACCCGAACCGGAACGCGGCAAGAAGAACCGACGCCGCCAGTCGCCGGCCACATAACCAGTCTCGCCGATTTGAGCGACGGGTGTGCGCGGATCGGGCGGCCACATATAGAAGGTCTTGCCCCAATAACCAGGCCCCATCGTAAAGCCCTGGTATTTATCGGATGCAGCTTTGGCTGTGGCCGTTGCCGTGATAACGGCCGTTCCTGAAACGCCCGTGTAGGTCGCATCATATCCATTGTCTTCCCACGCCAAGCAGACCGTTGTGTTTCCCGCACCGCTGGCGGACGTGTTCAGGATTCTCCAAACGGTGTGAGCATATTGGTCGGTGCTTGGCGCGGTGGTGCCGCTGACGGTCTGACCGGAACGCAACGGGAACTTGTCGCCGACAAAACCAGTGGCGCTCTGATTGGAGAATTCATCGGGAGCGGGGGTAACAATCGTCGTAGGATTGCCGCTCGTCGAAACATTCACGTTGGTGAACGTTGGGAACGTGCTGGCGGTACTAACGAATGCCTTAGTCGAATTGTCTGACTGAAGGAACTGACCAACGATCGCCGGCCCGCCAGGCATGTCGATGGTATGGTTGTTTGGAGCATACAAGTAGCCCGAACCATCGACATAGGCCCAGATTCTCTGGAGGGGGGTAGGAGGTGAGTACGTGTTCAGATTGCTTGGCGCGGTTCCTGGGCTGTCGATATCCTTGACCATGCTCGATGCCCCGTAAATCGACCAGGGCCCAAAACGAGGGAAGCGCGAATCGGGATTCATCGAGGTCGAATTGGAGGGGTTATTGGCGCGGCTGGAATAACCCATCGAGCCGGAGAAGTCGAGCACGATGGCAATGTCGCGAGGACGATGCACCGCCGTGGCCGTCGCCGCGACGGTGAGCGAGCCGACGCCCATAACCTTGGCAAAGAACGTTGGCTGTTGAGTTGTGAGTTTCACCTGGATCACACCGTAGGACTCATTCGTGCCGGGAGCTGATCCGAAAACGGCCTGAAAACGTTGCGCGGTCGTGTCGTAACGGTAGATTCCACCTTGAGCAGTGGTTACTTGGGCGGTCGTGATGGGGGTGTTGAGAATCGAATTGCTCGTCGCGGTCGTTTGGGACATCGTGACGGCGGCCGACAGGTTGTTGTTGACACTCTTGCCATCGAGAGTTCGTGCGCCGGCGAGAGCGGAGATGTCGGCCGCATTCTGAGCCTGATTGCGTGCCACGGCCATCACGCCGATGTCGATGGCCAAGGCGACAAAAGCCATCAGTCCAGTCAAGCAAATCGCGAGTAGCGGCAGCACGGTGCCATGCCGACTTCGTTGATGATTCGATCGCATCATGTTTATTCCTCTTGGCGTTTGTCTTCTTGCGACCATTTGGTTGGCTGATAAATTCGCAAACAAGCGACGGGATCAATTCCCCTCGCTACTGAACATCACCGTAACCGAGAACGGAATACCCGAGCCGGTGCCCATGAACAGGAACGAAGGGAGTACGGGTTGGTAAGTTCCCGTGATTTGCACGGCGATTTTCTGACTGAACGATGCACTGTCCCATGTGCTACCTGACAATTGCTGAACCGTGCCGGTCGCCAGGGCAGTCGGATCGACCGTGAAGACGTTGACCGTTAAGCCCGAAATGTTCTTGTCCATTCCGCAGAGACCGGTACCGTACGCGACGCCGCTCACTTGGCCGGTCTTGCACAAGTTTTGCAGGTCGGCATTACTGATGCTGGTTGGTTCTCCAGCCATCGTACCGCCGCTAGTATGCACGGCGGCGAAGCGGGCAGCGTCATGGGCCGCATTTTCCGCCAAATGAAGCACGAAAAGCAGCCGGCAATATTCGAAGATGCCGAATAGAAACAAGAACAGCATGAAGCTTACGAGCGCCATTTCGACCGTCGCCACACCGGCTCGCTTGTTTGCTTTATTTTGTCTGATGATCATGAAAGTTCACCTGGAAGCGGGGAACGAAACAATCGGGTTTATCGTGTAAGATCGAACGCTGCCGCCACGAGACTGGCGTCACGGCGTCCAACCCGGTAAGGTCGTACTAACCGTGAACGGGTCATCAACCATGATGTTCCACACACAGGTTCCGCCCACGGTCGAAGGATTCATCAACGCCAAGCTCGACCATCTCACGTTGTCAAACGGCAAGGAGATCTGAACCCGAAACTGCTGGTTCTTGACCCCTTGATACGGCTGGGTCAACGACGTATCGCCATTCAAATAAGTGAAGGTGACCGTCAGGCCGGTCAGGTTCGTGATTCCTGAACCTCGAAGATATTGGCTGACGGCGTCCGTCACATTGGGAGTGCCCGTCGACACGGCGACTTCGGTGTAGGCCCCTGTCGTGTTCAGGATTTTCGCCTGTGAAGCCAGTCGGGCGCCTTCGCGAGCCGCATTGTTCATTATTTCATTGACCTGAACCATTCGGCCCAGCTCCCAGACGCCGACCATTAGGCCCAAGAGAAGCGGCATCAAGCATGCCGCCTCGACGGCCGCAACGCCTCGTCGATTTTTCGCTAAATGAGTTCGACGTCGGATGATCATGTGCTCCCCGCAATTACGGGAACGATGGATGAGGGCGCAAAATCGCTCGATTGCAGCCTAGAACGAAAAAAGGGGCAGTCAAATTTCGTGGATTGAAAGTTGCCGATTGCGTAGATTTTGGCGAATTCAGGTGGAAGATGAATGGTGGTGGAATCTGCAGTCTTCGCGGTCCGTATCCGATCGATATGTCCGGTTTTCCTTCATTCCTCAGAGCGATCACTTAGAAGAATCGGCAAAGCCGCTCAGGCAAACTGTTTCAGGTGCTGGATAAATCGTCAGGGAATTCTGTCAGCTGATAATTTCGGAAATCACACGGCCTTCCACGTCGGTAAGCCGGAAATCGCGGCCGGCATAGCGGTAGGTGAACTTTTCGTGGTCGTAACCGAGCAGTTTCAGCAGGGTCGCGTGTAGGTCGTGCACGTGGACCTTATTTTCGACGGCCGCGAAGCCGAATTCGTCGGTCGCGCCATGAACCATGCCCCCTTTTACTCCACCGCCCGCGAGCCACATCGTGAAACCGTGATGGTTATGGTCCCGACCGTTGATCTTGCCAGAATTCGCCCCTGGCGTCGGCAATTCAACCACTGGCGTCCGCCCAAACTCGCCGCCCCAGATGACGAGCGTCTCTTCCAATAAACCCAGCCGCTTGAGATCGCTCAGAAGCGCAGCAATGGCCCGGTCGCACTGCCCAGCCAACTTGCGATGGTTCACTTCGAGATCATCGTGGCTGTCCCACGGTTGCCCCTGGCCGTGCCAGACCTGGACGAAACGGACGCCCCGTTCGATCAACCGTCGGGCGATCAAGATCTGCCGGGCCTGCGTTCCCGTGCCGTAGGCATCGAGCACCCACTTGGGCTCGCGCGTCACGTCGAACGCATCGGCCGCGTCGGATTGCATCCGGTAGGCCAGTTCGAACGACTGGATGCGGGCCTCGAGCTGGGCGTCGTTCGGCCGCTGTTCCTTATGCTTCTCGTTCAACTGAAAGAGGAGGTCGAGTTGCCGGCGCTGGTCGGCGGCACCGGTCGAGCGATTGCGGATGTGCTGAATCAGCTTGTCGATATCGGTGTGCTGCGTGTCGATGTACGCGCCTTGATAGACCCCCGGCAGAAAACCGGCCTGCCAGTTTTGCGATTCCTGGATCGGATAGCCGCCTGGGCACATGGCAACGAAACCCGGCAGATTCTGGTTTTCGCTGCCTAGACCATAAGTGACCCAGGAACCGAAACTCGGACGAATCAGTCGCGACTCGCCGCAGTTCATCAGTAGTAGCGAGGGTTCGTGATTTGGCACGTCAGCATGCATCGAACGGATGACGCAGATGTCGTCGATATGCTTGGCGGTGTTCGCGAAAATCTCGCTAACTTCGATGCCCGATTGACCATATTTTTGGAACTTGAACGGCGACGGGAACGCGGCCCCGGTCTTTCGTTCGGTCCGCAGATTGGCCGTCGGCAATGCCTTCCCCGCATACTTCGCCAGCGCCGGCTTGGGATCGAAGGTATCGACGTGCGACGGACCACCATTCATGAAGAGATGAATGACCCGCTGGGCTTTCGGCGCGAAGTGCGGGCCTTTCGGAGCGAGCGGATTCAACGTCGCAGATGCGGCCGTCAGCGATCCGGAATCGCCCAGGACACCAATCAGTCCGAGGGCACCGAAGCCCATGCCGGTACGGCGGAGAAGATCGCGGCTGGAGAAGCTGGATGAAATCATGAGGATCGCTTTGCTAACCCGACGCGCCAGCGAAGGAGGGCCGAATCCCTCGCTAGCGCGTCGGGTTAACGAGAAGATTCCTCAACTATCATACCCTTTTCGTCGAATTGGTTCGAAGCAAAAGTCCGAAACGGGCTCTCCCGATTTGCCAACAAACCCACTCAATCCCCATGATGCACTGGACAATCAGACATCGGAACCGGTATAAGAAGAAGTAGGGAAACGTTTGAATACCAGGATGGTTATCTTCTGGAGGAACTTGTTTGACGACTGCGCCGCACACGGAACCCGCTACCGGGTTCCACGCTTTGAACCTCATGCCGCCTCTTCTTGAAGCCCTGGACCGAGCGGGCTACAAGGACCCTTCCCCCATCCAAGCCGCTTTGATTCCGGTTGCCATGACAGGCCGCGACGTCTTGGGCCAAGCGCAAACCGGCACCGGCAAGACGGCCGCGTATTTGCTTCCTTTCATGAACCGTTGGCGCGGCGGCGATCCGATGAAACCACAAGGCATCGTGATGGCCCCGACGCGTGAACTGGCCGTTCAGGTGGCGGAAGAAGCCGACAAACTTTCGCCCAGCCGACATTTCCGCACCGTTCCCGTCTACGGCGGCCAACGCTTTGGCCGTCAGATGGAACTCATGCGCCTCGGTTGCACGCTGATCGTCGGCACGCCCGGCCGAGTGCTCGATCATCTCAGCCGAGGAACGATCTCCCTCGAAAAGGTCCGATTTGCCGTCCTCGACGAAGCCGACCGCATGCTCGATATCGGTTTCCGTCCGCAGATTGAAAAGATCATGCGCCGCCTGCCGACCAAGCGACAGACGCTTCTGATGTCGGCCACCATGTCTCCGCAAATTTTGAAACTGGCCCAGCGGTACATGATCGACCCGGAACATCTCTCGATGACCCCCGAGGTGATGACGGTCGATAAGATCGAACAGAAGTACATCACCGTCGATGAAGAGAAAAAATTCGACTTGCTGGTGAAGGTTCTGGAACGCGACAAACCCCGCCAGTGCATCATCTTTGTCGAACGCAAGCGGACGGCGGATAAGCTCTACAAGAACCTCAAGCCGCATTTCCCCAAGGTCTCCGTCACGCACGGCGACTTGCCGCAACCAAAACGCGACAAGGTGATGGCCGATTTCCGGGCCGGCAAAATTATCTGCCTGATCGCCACCGACGTGATGAGCCGCGGCATCGATGTCTCGGGCATCTCGCACATCATCAACTTCGATCTCCCGAACGATCTGGAGAGCTACGTCCACCGCATCGGCCGCACTGGCCGCATGGGGAAGGATGGTTGCGCCACGTCGTTCGTCACGCCCGAACAAGGCGAGCAACTCACCGGCATCGAGCACCTGATCAATCGCCTGATCGACGAAGACCGCATCGAGGGGATGGAGGCCTTTACGCCGCGCGTGAAGGAACCTGAGAATAAAGATAAGAAAATGAATCCCGTTTTTGGACGCTCGAAACGGAAGTATACGAATCGCCTATGACTTGTGGGGACAAGCTTCCAGCTTGTCCGAATTCGAGATTCGAGCAAGCTAGAAGCTTGCTCCCATGTTGCGAGCGCGGCTACGGTCATCTCTCCCCCACGCCAGTGAGAATCGTGTTGTCTGAACCGCCAGCGCCAACAAAGAAACGACGGAGCGTTCTCGGCTGGCTCCTTTTCACGGTAGGTATGCTGGTTCTCGTTACCTCACCTTGTTGGGCAGCCTTGTTTTTCTGGAAGGCATTCCCCCGCTGGGTAGCCGAGTTCCGCTCGGAAACGTTCGTTGCCGAAGAATGGCAACGATGCGATCCAGAGAAAAGCGACCTGCGCTTCCGAATGCTGCCGAGCCTGCTTCGCAAGCATCGCATGGTTGGGATGCCGCCTGCCGAGGTTAAAACGCTCCTGGGCAGACCGTTCCACATCGAGAATGAGGCGCGAACTCAGCGCCAGAGCTACCATTATTTACTAGGCACCAAGAGCCCGAGCTACAACGCGTGGAGCTATCCCTGGCTGGTGGTTGAATTAATCGACGGACGTGTCAAACGAGTTTATCAACTGGAAGGACTGGGGGCTTCAAGTAGTACCGAAGTCCGGCAGGAATGATGGTGCTTTGGCGAGCCGGCTCCGACCTGGCGGTCGGTATCATCATCGGGGCCGCTTTTGGAAAGATCGTCAGTGCCCTCGTTGATGGCATCCTGATGCCGCCGATCGGGGCTCTGATCGGCGGAGTCGATTTCAGTGCCCTCAAAATCACGCTTACGGACAAAGGGGCCGCCATTCGCTATGGCCTGTTCCTGCAAGCGGTCATCGATTTTCTGATCATTGGCTTTTGCGTCTTCATGGTCGTGAAAGCGGTCAATAAACTTCAGAGACCGAAAGACGAAGCCCCAAAAGAGCCACCGCCGCAGGAAAAACTGCTGGCGGAAATCCGCGATCTCTTGAAAGCCAAAGTATGAAGATTCCGGCTGACCACGGCAAAACATGGATGGTCTGGCTGTTGTTTGTCGGCTTCTGGCTGACCTTCATGATCGTCTTCCGCAGCCAACCGTTCAACGATCCGGGTTCGCTCTGGCACGTCCGCGTCGGCTCGTGGATCTTCGACAACGGCACCTTTCCGCGCACGGACCCGTTCACCTGGAGCTATGAGGGGAAGTTTTGGATCCCCCAGCAATGGGGAGCGGAATGCGCCATGGCCCTCGGCCATCAGTTCGGCGGCTACGACGCCTTACTGGTGCTAATGGGCGTACTGATCGCCGGAATGGCGGCGTGGATCGGCCGGCGCTTTCTTGAAACCGGCCTGCACCCGTTGCCCACGGCCGCGATCATCTCCCTCGGCATGGCCACCGCCGGCTTTCACTTTTACTTGCGCCCGCACCTGGCGACGATCGTCTTGATGGCCGTGGTGATGGATTGGCTCGTCGATCTCGATCGCCGTCGTGTCGGCGTCAATCACTTGATCTTGCTCATCCCCCTGTGCGTGTTCTGGACCAACGTGCATGGCGGCGTGCTCGGCGGCATCGTCACCTTCGGAATTGCCATCGTCGGCTGGGCGATCGTGCGGTCCCGAACGTGGCATGAAATCGGCATCCTTTGGCTCATCCTGCTCGCTTGTTTGCTGGCGACCCTCATGAATCCATTCGGGTTCGACATGCACCGCACTTGGTTCCGCATCGTTGGCTCGACTGCGATGAAGGAGAACGTGCCCGAGCATTTCCCCTTGAGCCTATTGCGATCGGATGGCCAGGCGGTGGTGGGCTTTGGCCTCTTCTACGTTTTTATGTTGGCGGGCACGCTGCCGAAACGGCCGCGGGTGACGTGGCTGATCCCGCTGGTCTGGCTCGGACTGAGCATCACCAGCATCCGCCACGGTCCGCTGTTCGTGGTCGTCGCTCTGGTTGCGCTCGCCGACATGCTTCCCGAAACCCGCTGGTTTCGCCTGCTGAAGGAGAACGGCGATACCTTCGTGGGGCCGCCATCCATCATCCTGATGGGCTGGCGCGGCTGGGTTCCCATCTCAACGACGCCAACCTGGGCGGCTTCCTGATCTTCCAAACGCCCAATTTGCGAATCTTCATGGACGACCGCTTCGAACTCTACGGCGAAGATGGCCTACGTGCTTACATCGACATGATGGACAACCACCCCGAGCGAATTGAGGAGTGGAGAGAGAAGGGGCATTTCGATCGTGCCCTGGTTGAAAGCAAGTCGAACATGGACAAGTATTTGAAAGGAGCCCCCGGCTGGCACGAAGTGGCCCGGTCACCAAAGGCCACCCTCTACGAACGCCGCTGATTTCGTTTAGCCGTTCCTCGGAGGTTTCCGGAGAGGAGCGCGGCGAGCCCATTCACTCAAGGTGAACGACATACGAAGGATACTCTTTCTCGAACGCTTCCTTTGCTTTGGCGACCGCCCTGTAAGACTCCGTGCGGGACATCGCCACGGCAACGAACACGAAAATGGCGGCTAGTGCCGTAATGCAGTACCAGATCGTCAAACTCGCTACGAAAAGCGTAATGACCGACGCGAACACGCCGACGACCGCACATGCCGTGATTACTCCGTGCAGGTCCGAAATTCGCTTCGCTGCCGCTCCTGCTTGCGTTAAAATCCACGAATTGTAAAGGGTCTCCCGGCTCTCGGTGCGATAAACACGTGCCGAATAATTGCCTTCAGGGATTCGGACTTGCTCACACATTTGTGGATATTTCGTGAGGAAGCTGGAATCGCGTTTGAACATATATTCCATTCCGCCAAAATATCCCGTGCCTCGAACCAAAAGATTCGGGATCTGCTCTTCGTCGCGGCAGAGTGCCATCAGATTTTCGGGGACCTGTCTTTGCACATAAATGGCAACCGTGTATCCGCCATCGCCTTCGCAGAGAAACCAGATTAGTTTGCCTTGAGCGCGAAGGGCCTCGACCAAGGTAATCGGTTCGTTCTGAAGGGCAGCGTCAGCATCTTCCGGCAGATTGTCCGGCCAGAAAAGGACGATGTTTGCCCCATCCGTGCCGCCGCTTGCTGTTATCTTCATAATTTTGCTTGATCACTCAAGAACCGTTTACTTCCCCTTTGTCGCCCCAAGTTTCTCATCAAAAAATGCCCACACCGCGTTAATCCTCCGCATGTAAATCTCATCGCCGCACGCGATGAAAAGCAGATCGCCTTTGGGGCCCGCGAAGGCCATGCCGGTGACGGGGTTTTTCGACGGGTTCGTCAACACGCCGCAGAGCCGGCCAGTGGGGTCGAAGACTTGCACGCCGATTTTCGTGGCGGCGTAAATACGGCCAGCCTTGTCGCTCCGGATGGCGCAAACACCGCTTCGGGGTTCTTCCGGTTGCTTCTCTTTCAGAGTGGGAGCATGGTACGGAAGAACGCGAAGGGTGATGTACTTCTCGCCGCCCGAGAGCGTGCCGTCGCGGTTGACGCGATACATCCAAATGTGCTTGCCCGCGGCGTCGCCGATCAGCATCGAGCCGTTGTCGGGCATGCGAACCGTGACGGCGGCATCGCCCACTTTCAACGGCACTTCGCCGACCTTTTCTTTGTAATCCGGGCCCTTCATAATCTGGAGCGATTTGCGATCGGTGCCGACCTCGTACATGAAGCCGTTTTCAGGATAAACCCGCCGTGGATGGTTGGTGAACTCGCCCTCTCTTTTAGCGATGGATTTTCCCTCATGATCGATCATCGCCATGAGTTTGTCCTTCGCGTCCCAGATCATGACTTGTGTGGGTTCGACTGGCCGAACCGAAAGAGCCGAGATTGGGCCGAAGGTTCCCTCGACCTTCTTCCACGATTCGCTCGGGATGATAATTTGCGCGAGCGGCATGTCCTGAGCGTGAATGGCCGGAGCCAAGATGAGCACGAGACCCCGCTCGCTTTCGACATTATTTTACCTGATCGCTCCATAACCAGCGCAGCGAATCCGGGAAGATCGCGCCGCCGTGTTTGCCGGAGTGTCCGCCGTCACCGTATTCGAGGCGATAGTCGTACTTCATGTACTTGAGAGCCGCGGCCATTGTTAGGTTGGCGAGCGGCCAGTGGCCGTGGAGGTTGTCGAGGTCGTTCGAGCCATCTTGCAGCAGGACCTTGATCGGCTTGCGTTCCGTCTTGCGGATGATCCCCGGGTAGGTGTCGCCGCCGCGGATGTTGGTGAAGCTGCCGATGTGGCTGAGGACTTTGCCGAACATGTCGGGCCGTTCCCACGCGGCCGTGAAAGCCGCGATGCCGCCCGAGCTATTGCCGCAGATCGCCCGAGCGGCCGGATCCTTGCGGATCTTGTAGTCCTTCTCGACCTCGGGCAGGATTTCTTGTTCGAGGAATTTGGTGAACTGATCGGACGGCGTGTCGTATTCGAAACTGCGATTCGAGCGGCCGCCTTTGCCGACCGACGACGGAACGTTGCCCGGATTAATAAAGACGCCGATAGTGACCGGCATTTCCTTGGAGTGGATCAGATTGTCGAACACGAGCGGAGCGCGATACGAGCCGGTGTCGCCGATGAAGCCGCCTCCATCGTGGAAGACCATCAGACAGGCGGGGGTGCTGCCGTCGTATTGCTTGGGGACGTAAATCCACCAATCGCGTTCAGTGTCGGCGAAGATCTTGCTCTTCCAGGTCGGCATCTTGGTCACGGTGCCAACCGGGGCGTCCGGATGGCGAATCGAATCGGGGCCATGCTTGTAATCGTCGGCGGCTTGACTCGTGGTGCAAAGCCCGACGACCAGAAGGCCCGTCCATATTCCGCGCGATGTCATCGTGGTGTCCTTGAAGAGAACTCGGGTTGATCTGGCTAACAGCATAGCCGAGCGAGATGGCGTGGGCAATCGGCGAAAAATTAATGTACTCATCACGCTCCGCGTGATGTTCGGCAGTCCCGTCCAAAAAGTTGCGACTTGGCATTGTCGCGGCGGTCATCACGCGGAGCGTGATGACTACATTGCCGAGAATCTCAATTGGAAACCCGTCATTCAGCCTGACTAACCGGCCGATTTTTTTTTATTCGTACACAAAGCGCTACATTTTGTGACATCGATGATCGGACGAACGCGTGAATTCACCGAAACGAAAGGCTCCCTCAATCGGGAGAATAAGATCCGCTTTTCAGAATGCAAATGGAAAATCGATTGATTTGCGAGCCAGACTGCGTAACCTCCTGGAGGATTCGAAAGTCTTTAGACGGCTAAGACTCCGGCCCCCTATGGGAGCTGGCTCGCCAATCACACGGCCACTTCCGCTCGCTGGCCCAAACTTGACGCATGCCGGCGGCGGATCGGTTCGATCTCTTGCGCGATGAATTCGTCGACCTGTTCCGGCGAACGGCCGACGTATTTGATCGGCTGAAGCTCGGCGGCGATGTCGATGCCCGCGAAAACCGGATCGCTTTGCAAGCGGGTGATCAGATCGCGGCTAGTGGCGGTGCCTTCCTTCAATCCAGCCGTCACTGCGTGGCTGTGCTTGCGGATGCATTCGTGGATTTCCTGGCGGTCGGCACCCTTCGACACGGCGGCCATCATCAGGTTCTCCGTCGCCATGTACGGCAACGCGTCGGCGACGCCGCGTGCGATCACCGGCGAGTTCACCACTAGCCCGTTGCCGATGTTTAGAGCCAGTCGCAGCGCTCCATCGGCAGCCAGGAACGCTTGCGGCAAGTAAAGCCGGCGGACGGCACTGTCGTCGAGCGTACGCTCCAGCCATTGAGTGGCGGCGGTGTCGGCGGCCATCGCGGGCATCCCCATCAGGAAACGGCCGAGCGAGCACATCCGCTCCGCCCGCATCGGGTTTCGTTTGTAGGCCATCGCTGACGAGCCCACTTGCTCGGCTTCGAACGGCTCGTCTATCTCCTGCCGATGAGCAAGCAGTCGCAAGTCGGTCCCCCATTTGTGCAGACTCTGGCCGAGGCCGTTGATGGCGTCGAGCACCCGCGAATCGACCTTACGCGTGTAGGTTTGCCCGGTGACAGGATAGATATCCGAGAAGCCCATCTTCGCGGCCACAAGGCGATCGAGCCGGCGGACCTTGTCGTGATCGCCTTGAAATAGGGCGAGGAAGCTGGCCTGAGTCCCCGTCGTTCCCTTCACGCCGCGGAACTTGAGATCATCGCGGCGTTGTTCGAGATCGTGAAGATCGATCACCAGGTCGTAACACCAGAGACAGGCCCGCTTGCCGACCGTCGTGAGTTGCGCGGGCTGAAAGTGCGTAAAGCCGAGCGTCGGCTCGGCCCGCCACTTCGCCGCGAATCGAGCGAGAGCGTCGATCACGGCCGCGAGCTTACCGCAGAGGTCGTCGAGCGACTCGCGCATCAGAATGAGATCGGTATTGTCGGTGACGTAGCAACTCGTCGCGCCGAGATGGACGATATCACGGCTCAGCGGAGCGACTTCGCCGAGCGTGTGGATGTGAGCCATCACGTCGTGCCGAAGCCGCTTTTCATGGTGCGCAGCCCGTTCGAAATCGATGTCGTTTAGATGGGCTTTGAGCTCGGCGATCTGTTCCGGGCGAATCCGCGGCGATTTGCCGTCGTCGGCCAGCAGGCCAAGTTCGTGCTCCCCCTCGGCCAGCGCCAGCCAGAGTTCCCGCCAGGTGCGGTGTTTCCGTCGGGGCCCCCAGCGCTCCGACATCGGCCGCGATGCGTAGCGGGTGATCAGGGGATTGTCGTAGAGCAGGTGCGAATCGGTTTGCATTGCGGATTAGAGGCCTTGTAGCCGCGTTCGCCAGAACGCGGGGAAGACGCCGACCCGTGTTCTGGCGAACACGGCTACGTACGGCCTCGCTAGTGGCGACAGACCTCTGGTCTGTCGATTCGGTCTTTTTTCGACAGACCAGAGGTCTGTCGCCACCAGCAAAGCCGCCACCGACTATTCTTACGGTTTTGCCCGACTGTCGGCAGATGAGGGCGGAACCTTGAAATAAACTGGCCGATTCGTGACGGTCCTGGTCGGTTCGCGGCGCTTTCATCCTTCCACAAACTACGAACGTGCGATCTGCTACAGGGCGTCGTGTAGGTTCGCTTTCCCTTGGAATTCGGCCGCTCGGCGACGGGCCGAACAACGATCAGCACCGATAAGAATGGAAGAAACCCAACGGTCGAGGATCGGCCGTTCCCGAAGGAGATACGCGATGATGCGACAATGTTTCCTGGCCTGCTTGGCCACGGGACTGACGGCGGTCCTGTTCACGGGCGAGCCCAGCAAGGCCTCGGCGGCAGAACCACCGCTCCCCCGGATGTACTACTACCCGTACTATTACTTCCCGCACAGCTATTGGCCCCAGAACAGCCCGCAATGGCCGGAACCGAAGGGGGCACCGTACGTCCGCCCCCCGGCTTACATGGCCTACCCGCCGTTCAAGGAGCCGAACTGGCGCTACGAACTCTGGCAGCCACAAAAGTACTATCGCGGCCATCATTTCTGGTTGGATCAGTTCTAATATTTAAGAGTCCGGCC
>JAIOQJ010000052.1 GCA_021413475.1 Planctomycetota bacterium
CGCTACCGTCCGCCCAACCCCGACAAGAAGCCATTGGGCGACCCCAAAATCCGGATATTGACGTCGCAAGAAAAGAAAGAACTCCGAAAAATGATGCTGAATTCGCCCCCATAAAATCCGTCACGGCGTTGCCTTTCAGGGCCGAAACTCTTAGGTTTCGATGATTCCCAGGCCTCACGGCCTGGGCTGACGGAATGAGCCTTTCAGGCTCGAAGAGGGTATTAGATTTGAACGGTTTTGGGCTCACCTATGAAGTTTCGGCGCATCTGGTTTCTACGCGGGCCCAACTATTGGGCGAGGATTCCGGTCGTCGAGGCCGAGCTCGAGCTCGGTGCGCGCGAACGAAAACCCTTGCCCGGTCATTTCCTGCCTCAATTGCGAATCTGGCTGCCTGAGATCTCCGCCAAGGAAACCCACTTGGCGGACGTATTTCTTCAGGCAGTGGCCGCATTGCAGCAATCGGTTGGCGACAGCAACGACTTCGGCCTGGTTCACCACACGCGTGAACCAGGTTTTTATCGCATTGTCTTTGCGTTTACGGAAAGCGCCATCGCTCAGGCTTGTTTGGATGGCGCCCTCCAACTCTGCCTGGCTGCCTGGGATGGATTGAGTGTGGATGTGGCCGCACTTTTTCAACGAGTCCGGACCACCGCCCACGACAACCGCTTGGGACCCAGCACGGCAGCCATTGTCAATGCCGCGATCAAACGAGGCATCCCGACACGTCGCTTGAACGCCGGCAGTCTTGTGCAACTTGGCTGGGGCACGCGGCAACACCGCATCTGGACGGCCGAGACCGACCGCACCACCGCACTGGGTGAAACCATCGCCCAGGACAAGGAACTGACACGCAATCTCCTTTACGGTCTTGGGGTGCCCGTCCCTTGGGGCTGGCCGATCAGCAGCGCCGAGGACGCCGTCGCGGCGGCCGAGGAAATCGGCTACCCCGTCGTGGTCAAGCCGCAATATGGCAATCAGGGACGCGGCGTTGCCACCAATCTCTGCACGCCCGAGCAGGTTAAGCAGGCTTACGCGGTCTCCCGCCAGGAGAGTTCCTATCTCATGGCCGAGAAGTATGTGCCGGGCGACGACCACCGACTGCTCGTAGTGGGTGATCGCCTCGCCGCCGCTGCGCTTCGCGAGCCTGCCCATGTCGTTGGCGATGGTGTTTCCACCATCCAACAGTTGGTCGACGTCATCAACAAAGACCCGCGCCGCTCCGACGGCCATGCCACCGTCCTCTCTTTCATCAAGATTGATGCCGTCGCTCTCGGAGTGTTGGAGGAACAAGGAGTAACGCCTCACTCGATTCCCACTCGAGGTCAAAAGGTCCTCATCCGCCGGAACGCCAATCTGTCAACGGGCGGCACCGCCACCGACGTGACGGATCTGGTGCATCCAGACGTGGTCGCCCAGGCGGTCGACGCGGCCCGCGCCCAACGGCAAGACCACTACGACTCGGCTGCTAAACCACGTGTTCAGAACCGCTGGCCGTTTTGTCGGCATGACGTGCACTGATGGTATCTACCTCAATGGTCGGCGCACGGCCGTCAATGATTGCAGCGGACCTCAAAGCGCACGCCAGGTCCTGATCAATCCCCAGGTGAATCTTGCAGTCCTTGAAACCGCTCGAGGCGGCATTCTCCGCGAAGGACTTGGTTTCGACTCGTGCGATTGCGCCGTGGTCACCAACCTCGGCAAGGGCGACCACTTAGGCCTGCGCGGTATCGAAACTTTGGCTGAATTGGCAAAAGTCAAAAGTGTGCTCGTCGAATCAGTCTGTCCGCAGGGCCACGCCGTCCTCAATGTAGCCGACCCGCTCGTAGTTGAAATGGCCGCTTCCTGTCCCGGCCGAATCATTTACTTTACGGCGAATGCTCATGAGCCGGTCCTGGCCGAGCATCGTCGGCAGGGTGGAAAGGCTGTTTTTCAGCGGGATGGATGTGTGGTACTCGCCGACGGAACGCGTGAGATTATTTTGGTTTCGCTGGCGGATGTTCCCTTCACTCAGGGTGGCAAGGTGGGCTTTCAAGTCGAGAATGCTCTGGCCGCGGCTGCCGCCGCTTGGGGAATGGGTGCCCCCATCGATGACGTTGCGACGGGCTTGCGGACATTCCCACAGAGCCCGGATGCTTCCCCGGGACGCTTCAACGTCTTGTCGGCCAACGGCGGTGCGGTCATTGTCGATTACGCCCACAACCCATCCGCGGTAGCGGCGATGGTTGCCGCATTGGACAATTTCGACCAATCGAAGCGGACGCTTGTTTTCAGCGGCTGCGACCGCCGCGATATTGACTTGGTGGACATGGGCCAAACGATCGGCTCAGCCTTCGATCGCGTCATTCTCTACACCGATCGCGGCCACAGCGGCCGCGCCGACGGCGAACTCAACGCGTTGCTGCGAAAAGGTTTGAACCAGGCTCAGCGTGTGTCCGAAATAATCGAAATCCCCACCGAGCGCGAAGCTATCGACTTGGCGCTTGCCGAAATCGGTCCGGAAAAACTCGTTGTGCTCGGCGTGGAGACGATCGAGGAATCACTTCAGACCGTGCAGGAGCGGTTACGGCAAAACGGATGAGCGATTTCTGCTTGGAGGGTCACGCGGTTTTGTCCGCGTAACTCGGCCGCGAACTTGATTTCGGTCATGAGATTTCCCGAAATGGACGCGATTACTTATAAAAACCGGGCTTGCGCGGCACGACCTTGAGTTTCGCGTAATCGAAACCGCTGCTCAGCGGTTGATATTGGCCGACGATATCGACCTTTGACCGGGGATCGATCTTTTCCTCCATCTCCAAGCACCAGTAAGCGGCGTTGACGGTTAGCCGCCGCAGGCCGGCGTTTCGGTAGTCTTCCGCACTGCCCATGGTGGTGTGAAACACTCGGGCTGTTTTGCCCGCGTTGCCGGTCCAGGTCTTGATCCAGGCCACGGGCAACGCGATCAAATTGGAATTGACCTCGTCATCAGGCTTACGCCCCTTGAGCGGTTGCCCATCGACGAGCGGGGTGCAGTTGGCGGGCAGGCTACCGCCCTCTTTGAAAGTTCGATAGACGTCCGTCAGTCCCCAGATGTCACTGACGCCCCTGAGCACGGGGTGTTCTTTGTTCTTTTCGACGATCAGGCCCCGCGTCGAATCCGCCTGCCAGCGACCGTGATGGTTGCGAAACGAGCCGCCCAGTACGTCCTCGCCGAAATCAACTTTCTTGCCGTCCTTTTTGTAATTGAAGCCCAGGAAACCGTGGTTCGCGGTGCGAATGCCGATGATCGGCTTCCCCGAATCGAGGTACTTGTAAATGTGCTCCAGTTGATTCTCGGGCAGCGAAATCAGCCGGCTGAAGAGGACGACCAGGTCGGCCTTGGCGAGGTGTTCCAGACCGGGGATGTTGTGCGTGACCGTTTTATCCTCCCAGCGGATCTTCTTGGTGGGATCGACCTCGTTGTTGTCGTTCAAACTGAAGAGCACGGTGCAGTGGAAACCGTGATGTTTGGCGAGGATACTGGCGAGCATCGGCAGTGCGTACTCGCTACGGTATTCCTGATCGGCGGCGATCAAAACGATGTGTTTTCCCTGGCCCGGTCCCTCTCCGCCGGGATACGTGAGCCACAATGGACTTTCGGGCACCGGATGCTCGGCCGCGCGAAGCGATTGGAAGTCCAACGTCAGGAGCACAAGAAGTACAAATCGCATACACGACATGACGAACTTTCGGTCAGATGTTCAGGTAGAAGATCACTTTGCAGCGGGGACTTCATTCACGGTGTAGTAGGCGTTCCGGTGCAACAATTCGTCCTTGTCCCGCGCACGGAGGGTGCTGAGATCAAATTCGTGAACGTGGCCGCGACTCAGGTTGTCCAGAACCAATATCGCGGACAAGCCATCGTCGGCAAGTTTGACGCTCTTGACAGTCGGCTTCGTCCGTTCAATTTCCGGGCCGCCGTATCCGCCGTGATAGGGGTGCGTGAACGTGGTGATCTGATACGACTTGGGATCGTTGCCCGTTGTCGCATCGACCGGCTTGGTGAATGCGATCTTGAAGCCATCGGGCTCGATGCTGATGCGTTTGATCTCGAACGGCATCTTGCCGCTCCAGTCGAGGCGTTCCAGCGCGAACGGCTTGATGCCTCGCACCGGCCAGCCGCGGTTCGTGCCACCGCACAGCAAGTTGCCAACCTGAGTAAACTCGATGTTCAGAATGCCCGTCGACAGTCCCTCGCGGAACGGGTAGCACGCACCTTGCCACACGCCGTTTACCTTCTCGGTCGTGGCCCGCATGATCAGCGACTGGGTGTAATCGCCGAGGAACAACTGGTCCTCGAATGGCCCGAACTTGCCTTTCGTGCGATCGACGACAAAGCCGGTGATTGATCGGCCCATGCGGATATACGGGAAAATCACGGCATAGGGGGCGAGTTGCTTCACGCGTTCCTTCTCGGTGATGATCCGCGAGCCGGACTTGGGCGCGACGGGCATCGGGCCCATTTCTTGCACGAACTTGTACCAGTTAAAACTCGCGGGGTGCCCCTGGAAACTGCCGGGCGTGACAGCCTTCAGGCTGCACGAGCAGTTCCACGGCCCTTGGCTCTCGATGTAGAAGAGTGCCCCGTGTTCGTTGTGGCCGATGCCGCCCGGGCTTCGCAGTCCGCTGGCGAGCGCCCGAGTCTTTCCATCGGGTGAAACCTTCAGTGCGAACCCGCGTAAAAAGGCGTAGGAGTCGTAGGAGTTCGACAATCCCAGTGCCACGTACAAGTTTCCGTCCTTGTCGAACTTCGAGCCGAAGGCATATTCGTGATAGTTCGCGTAGCCCCAGGCGTCCGATATCGTCTCGAACCGGTTGGCTTTGCCGTTGCGTTTCGTGTCGGTGACTCGTGTGAGTTCGCAACTCTGCGTGACGTAGAACGCGCCATCCTTGTAGGCCAGCCCAAAGATCTCGTCGAGTCCGGTCGCGTACAGGTGATACGAGGGGTTCGGCTTCTTCTCGTCGATACCGTTCAGGATATAGATCTCGCCGTGGCGCGTGCCGACCGCCATGCGCCCGTCCGGGAGCAAGCAATACGCGCCCGATTCGATCACCAGGTCCTTCGGGATCGGAACGTTCACGATCGGATAATATTCCCGCTCGCGTTCCTCGGTGCCCCAGCGGCCGCCGACCTCTTCCGCTTGCGCGAACGACAGGCTGCATGCAAAAGCGGCGAGCAAAAACAGGTTATGGGAGTATTTCATAAGTGAGCGTCCGCGTGGACTTCCCCTTGGGAATCTCGAACTTGAGCAACAATTCCAATGCCTTCGGATCGTTAGCGGTTGGCCTCAGCACGGTCGGTACTGACGGGATGCTCAGCCGAAGGTCGGACGTTTTGAACTGCTGCTTCGACTCGGTTTCTACCTTCCCCGTGAGGGCCCTGAACCAGACCGTCTGATCCTTCGGCGAGTCGAACGTGATCGTCCGCACCAGTCGGAGTTTTTTGTCCACGACCTGCGCGGTAGGGCGGTCTTCGATCTCGATGTCGCCACTGAAATACATGAACGTCGGGATCGATGCGTCGTCCATGTAGTACCCCTTGAACTGGTAGCCGCGGTTCTTGGGGTAAAGAGGGTCGGGGTTTACCGGTGCCTCTTTGGTCATGACGGGTCGGAGCGGCCAGGGCGTCTTCTCGTCCGTGAGGTTGTAGAACGAAACATCCTGGGCGAGTGTGACGGGCTTGACCGCTGGGTTGAACCCGCCCGACCCTTGCCCGCCGCGGTTGACGCGCACAAAGTCGCCTCGCCAGAGTGCCGACAGTGTGCCGGTCTCCGCGTTGAAGGCGTAATTCAGCTTGTCCGGAAAACCGACCGCGATCCCCCGATACCCCGCCACGCCGCTGCGACCGCGGTACGTCCGGGTGACGTCGGTGACTCCCAACAACGTTTCCGTTTGACGTACTCCGGATGGGTCTTGCGCGGACGTGCCCAGCGACAGGTAGTACCAGATCGCTTCGATCTGCCGATCGGTATCTCCGTTCAGAACCTTCCGGTGAATCGCCTGCCCGCTAGGCCAGGCACTCGGCATGACGGTGCGCGGCCGGAAGAGGTTGGGGTCGCGAAGGTAGTGATAGAACCAACTCGGCTGAAGCCGTTCGGTCGAGGTCAACAAGTCGATCCCTTGCTTGCCCGGCGTCTTGCCGTAAAAGCTATGGCAGGCGATGCAACTCAGGCCCTGATCTCCGATCAATTCGCGCCCGGCCGCCCGCATCTCCCGTTCCCGGTCTCTCTCTTTTTGGTTCCCACCCTCGTGCCTGGGCATCGATAACGCGACGCTTTTGACGGTATCCAGACGCGTGAACAGGTCCGGCAAGTGCCGCAGATTCGGCTCTCCGAACTGGGGCATCCGCGCGGCCATGTACGACCTTACGCTGTCGCCATCGAAGAGCACCTTTTTCATGGCAACTTTCTGCAATTTGGCACCGACCAGCGTCAACGGGGGAGGGATGCGGCCGTCGTCCCCCAAGTCTTTCTCGCTCGTCCGGAAGTGCGCGTCGATTTCTTCCGAGACGCCTCCGTAATCGTCCCGCTTGTGACAGCCGATGCAGTTGAAGGCCGTGAGGGTGACAGCCAGCCGTTCCTTGTCCAAGGGCGGCTCGGCTTTTTTCGTGAGCGCGGATCGTATTGCCTTCGTCTGGTCAGCACTCAGGTAGAACCGCGGTGCCTCGCCCGGTGCCTCGGATAGACATCCACGGGTCGCGTTCGAACCCTCCAGAGTACCGACGGGCTTCGAGGCGGGAATGTCGTCGAACTTGTGGCACGCGGCGCAGTTTAGTCGTTGAAAGTGCTCTTTGCCCAGTGCGACCAATTTCTCTTGCGGTTGAAGCGGCTCGACCTTCGCGATGGTTCCGCCTAGCAAATAGCCGGCAATCGCATTGGCTTCGACCGGCGTCAATTTCATATCCGGCATTCGGCCCGATGGCCGAACGCGGGTGGGTTGAAAAAGGAAGTCGCTTAGCGACGCGGGGCTAAATTTCGATGGAACGTGTCCCAGTTCGATCACACCGTTGTGACTGAGTTCCTTGCCGCCGTCATCGCGCGGCGAGTGGCACGCGACACAACCGACGGAATGGAACAGGGCCTTTCCCTCGGGGGCGTCTTTGGCGCCGACCGGTTGGCGGTCGAATTTTCGGGGCGACTTGGCGATCAGATAGTGGGTGATGGCCTCGGCGATTTCGTTACGCCGGTTCGCCGGTTCGGCTGCCAAGAGGTCCGGCATGGTCGTGCCAACGTGGGCCGTCGACGGGGAGGTGATGAACCGCCGCAGATATTCCGGTGCCACCCGTCCACCCACATCGGTCAAATCTGGCGCGGATCGTTCAGGCGACTGGGGAGAATCCGCGCGGCGGTGACAGGCGGTACACCGCAATTCGCCCATCAATAAATGGCCGACTTGAGATTCGGTCAGCGGGTGCTTGTTGGAGAGACCAGGGAAAACCGGCGAGCAAAACGCCGTGGGGGAAAATAGCGAAACGTTCAGCACGGCCAGTATCGCAATCCCGAACGATTTCACGCGAATTCCTCACATCAGTCACGATGGGTACAGGCTATTTCCTACACAATCCCGGGGATCGGTTCCCCGAGGTGGCCAAAGTAGACCGGCCGGTTGCTGGAGGTATATATCGGTTTGGCGCGATCGATGCCGAGCTTCTCGTAAATCGTACTGGCGTAGTCTTCGGGCGTGTACGGTGCGTCGAGCACGAAGCCGCCGTCGCGATCCGTGCGGCCGATCACTTGCCCGCCGCGCACCCCTGCCCCCGCGAATACGATGGTGTACGCGTTCGTCCAATGGTCGCGGCCCTGGGACTTGTTGATCTTGGGCGTCCGGCCGAACTCCGACACGAAGCAGACGAGCGTCTCCGCCAGCAGGCCGCGCTGATCGAGGTCGGTGATGAGTGCCGCGAACGCTCGGTCCACGCTGCCCATCATTACCCAGTGCCCGATGCCGTAGCGACCCGCCCCGGCCCCGGTCGCGCCCGGCAATTCGCACGTGCCCTTCGCATAGATGTGGTCGTGGTGATCCCAGTTGAGGTTCCCACCTCGCGGCGTGTCACTCAATTGCGGCCAGCGCGTGTCTACTGTGACGAACCGCACTCCGGACTCGATCAGCTTGCGGCCGACGAGGTAGCATGCGCCGCGGTGGCCGGGCCCGTAAGCGTCGCGCACCCTCTGGGGTTCGCGATTGATGTCAAACGCATCAGAAACTTTCGGGCTCGTCAGCATGTCGAACGCCTGGTCGTAGAAGCGGTCCATGCCCCGAATGTCGCCAAGCGATGAGCCTCGGCTGAGTTGCTGTTGGTCGAGCAAGTCCCGCAACTGGTGGCGGCCGACGAGCCGCTCGCTTTGGTTTTCGCTGCGCGGAATCAGGCCGTTGATTTTCCACGCGGGGTCGGCCAGATTCGCGCCGCCGGTCTTGAACACCTTCGTGCCGGCCGGCAGAAACCCGGTTCGCGTCTCGGCCGCCTGTTCGTGGTTTCCGGGGACCATGACATACGGCGGTAAATACTTGCACTCCGAACCAATCACGTGCGATACGATCGAGCCGATATCGGGCATCGTCAAGGCCGCGGCGGCGGGATGGGCACCAGAAAGGGCATACTGCGTGCCGTTCGGGTGGGCATCCGCCCCGCCACGGGCGTGATGCATGCTCCGCACGACGGCCAGCTTGTCAGCAATGTTGGCGGTGTGTGGCAACAGTTCCGAAAAGCGGATGCCTGGGACGCGGGTATCGATCGGCTTGAACGGGGTACGGTGATCGACGAAAGTCTCGGGCTTCGGGTCCCACGTGTCCATGTGGGAGAGTCCGCCTTGTTCGTAAATCACGAGGACATTCTTTGCAGGCGACTTGGCCTTCGTGCCGACGGCTGCGAGGCACTCCGGCAGTGACAGGCCGAGAACGGAAGCGGCACCAATCTTCATGGCCGCCCGGCGCGAGAGTCCAACGTCGGCACGGCAAGTGAACCATTCGGGAAGCGGCATCGGGTACTCCGGGCGTGAACTGGCGGTTGGCGTGCGATAGTCAGTATAGAATGTCCAGAAGGTGCAGCAAAATGAAAGTGCAAACCGTTCGAAGGACAATTCCCTTTCTTGGTTAATAGGGTCGTCTTTGAAGTCAAATTTCCCGACGGGAATACGATAACACCGAGTCCGTTTTTCCACCATTCTCGCGGCCTACTCGAAATTCCGAGTCTCCTAATGAACTCCACCCCTGCGAGCTTGCTGGACCGGCTGGCCGGATCGGGACGCGAGGATCGGTCGGCTTGGGAGCGGTTTGTCGAGCTTTATACTCCCTTGATGGTGTCGTGGTGCCAGCAGTTGCGGATGTCGGATGCCGATGCGGCGGACTTCATGCAGGAGGTGTTTCTTGTACTCATCGAGAGACTCCCTCACTTCAAATACGACCCGGAGAAGAGCTTCCGGGCCTGGTTGAAAACCATTTTGATGAACTCCTGGCGGAATCACCTGCGGCGGATCAGCCGAGCCGGTGCTGACCAGGCTGACCTCGACGCGCTGGCGGAATCCGATCCCGCGTTGCTGCGCGAAGAGTCGGAACATCGCGGCTATCTCGTGCGGCGGGCTCTCGATCTCATGAAACAAGATTTCGAGCCGACCACGTGGAATGCATGCTGGGAATTCGTGGTCCATAGCCGTCCCGCGCAGGACGTGGCCGCCGAACTCGGCATCACGGTGAATGCCGTCTATCTCGCAAAATCGAGGGTGCTGCGGCATCTGCGAACGGAATTGAACGGGTTGCTGGAATAGCGTTTCGGGTGGTTCATCGGCACGGAGTCAAAAGGCGATTTGACACGGCTATGGATCGATCGTACGAATTGAGCAGTCTAGCCAACACTCATTCATTGCACGATTCTCGCACACCCTGCTGCAACGAATACCGCGTTTTTGCAACAGATTTCGGTCATTTTGCAACGTATTTATGGCGTTTTGCAACGGACTTACCGCGTTTTGCAACGCATTTAGGGCGTTTTGCAACGGATTCCGGGCGTTCTGCAATCCAATTCTCGCGCTACCCGGCCTCACCAGAACGGTTTAGAGCAAAATTCCTCGGAGAAGCGGCGGGCCATCAGATCAGTCAACAGCACGTGAAACTTTATTTTTCCACTCTTCCCAATTTTCCTGACATGTTTGACCAACTCCGGTGTACTCTCTTGGTCGAGAGGCGTTCGAATCAATCGAAAGTTTCTCGGCTCAAGGAGTTTTCTCGTGGGTAACGCGACGGTATGCCCGTCTTTGAATGATCTGGAACGCTTGATCCTCGGCCGACTGGACGAGAACGAGACGATCGGGATCGAGGGGCACGTCGCGGATTGCTCGGCCTGCGTCAGTTCCCTGCGGAATTTGCCGGGCGAGGATGCCGTGGTAACGGCGATGCGGACGCAAGGGCACACCGACGACACGCGCTCGTCGCACTTGGCCAGTGCTTTGATGCCATTGCTCAAGCGGCTCCAACCCGAGAATGCGGCCACGATATCGTGGGTTGCCACGACCACTTCGACCAGTTCCGAAAAAATCTCGATCCTGAGTCCCGCGTTGGAACCGGGGGAGATCGGCCGGCTTGGGCCCTTCATCATCCACCAAGTGCTCGGGGCGGGCGGGATGGGGATGGTGTTGCGAGGTTTCGATCCTCGCTTGAAACGGGCCATCGCGATCAAGATCGTTCGTCCCGACCTGGTGGCCAAGTCCGGCATGGCCGAGCGTTTTCTACAGGAGGCCCAGGCGATCGCTCGCGTCGAGCACGATAACATCGTGGTCATTCACTCGGTGGAGAATCACGACGGCGTGCCGTGCATCGTGATGCCGTTGTTGCGTGGGCAATCGCTCGAACAATTGTTGAACTCGAGCGAGAAGATCTTGCCGCTCGCTCAGATTTTGCGGATCGGCCGCGACACGGCGGCGGGACTTTCGGCCGCCCACGAACGCGGGCTGATTCATCGGGATATCAAGCCCGGCAACCTTTGGCTGGAAGAATCCAACGGCCGCGTCAAAGTTCTCGATTTCGGATTGGCATGTGTGCGTGCGGACGAAACGGCTGCCTCGACGGGTATCTCCGGAACACCCGGCTATCTCGCTCCCGAACAAGCGCTGGGCGAGAGCGTCGATCATCGGGCGGATCTTTTTAGCCTGGGATGCGTGCTCTACAGAATCGCGACGGGAAGCCGGCCGTTCGCGGATGCGAAGGCCTTCACGGCGATGGTCCGCGTAGTGCTCGATAAGCCAAAACCGGTGCTGGAAGCGAACCCGCTCGTCCTGCCGGCGTTGGCGAAACTCATCGAACAGTTGCTCGAGAAGGCCCCGGCCGATCGGCCGCCCAGCGCGGCGGCGGTGCAACAGATCATTGAAAACATCGAAAGTGAAATCGCTTCCCGGAAATCGCGGATCACACGCCGCCGTTGGTTGGTCGCGGTCGCCAGCGCCGCGGCGCTCGGTGGGCTAGGCGTCTGGGCCATGCAAGCGGATCCGGCTTCCGTCGAAGCGAAGCCGGTCAAAATCGAATTCGCGAGCGATCCGCCGGCTCTCAAGGTCGTCTTGGTGAACCAAGGCCGGGAACAAGTGTTGGACTTGGAGAAGATCAAAGAGTTGGAATTGAAGCCAGGCGACTATGAGATCAGACCGTTGGTCGAAGTGCCAGGCCGGGAGTTGCTTCCCGATCGCGTGGTCGTGCTTCCCGATGAACCTCAGACGGTACGACTGGTTCTGGTGGGTCAAGTGGAATCGCGATCGATTCACACGCAGCCGATCATTGGCGTGGCCGCCATACCCGGCAAAGAACGCCCGTCGATCGTGAGTGCCGGGCTCGATCTCGCGATCGCCCGCTGGGATCTGGAATCGAAGAAGCAACCGCAGTTTGCGAACTTGTCGAGTCCCGTGCGGGCTTTCGCCATGACCCCGGATGGCACGCTGGCCGCGACGGCCGGCGGCAACAAGCGGCCGCCCACCGAATTGGGCATTCAGTTGTGGAACCCGCTCACACTGGAAGCGAAAGGTGAACCGCTCACCGGCCACACTCGCTTGATCACGGCCGCTGCCCTGAGCTCAGATGGCAAGCTGCTGCTCTCGGCTTCAGCGGATGAAGTGTTTCTCTGGGACTTGGTCGCACGCCAAAAACGTGCCTTTGAAATGTCGGCGACTGGCGGCATTCACGCTTCGGCATTGTCGCCCGATGCCAAGCGTGCTCTCACAGGGAACGAAGACGGACTGCTGATTCTTTGGGATTGCGGAAAGGGCCAAGTGATTCGCCAATGGTCGGCCCACGCGTCGGCCGTTCGCGCCGTTGTCTTTCTTCCCAATGGTTTTGCTTCGGCGGGCGACGACGGCGTCATCCGCATCTGGGATGGGGTTACGTTCAAGGCTCGCGATTTGACGGGGCACGAAAATGCCGTGCATTCGTTGGCGGTTTCTCCCGATGGGAAGCGGCTGCTCTCAAGCGGGTTCGACGGCACGGTCCGACTCTGGTCGGTGGCCGAGGGGCGCATGCTTCATAGGTTCAAAGGACATGGCAAGCCGGTGCGAACCGTGTCGTTCGCGACCGACGGCCGCCAGGCGATTTCCGGCGGCGACGACGGGTTTGTGAGGTTGTGGCAGTTGCCTTATTAGCGATCTGCTCAGCTCGCCCAGAACGAAATCACTGACGCTTCCGGGTGTTCCGGACGCAATGGTTGTTGAGTTGGGTCATCACAGAGGATGAAATGATGAGAACGATGCGTATTGCCTTGTTAGCCGCGTTCGTGAGCGGCGGACTCTACCTGGCGGTCAACTCTTTCGCGGCCGAACCGGCCAAGGACGCCGACGAAAAGACGGCCAAGCGGGCCGAGGCCATCAATGATCTCGCGGTGGCATCGCAATTGATCGCCTTCGGCAAGGGACAAACGGAAGATCTCACCGGCCTGAAAGGGTTCAAGTCCCCCGAGGCTCTAGTGGCCGCCGCCGGCATTCTACTCCGCATCGACGCCTCAATTGGGGGCAAGTTCGATCCGCTCGAAGACAATGCCAAGAACGACAAAGACGTCGAAGAGACCCTGAGCTTGAAGGAAGAGGCAAATACCTTGATCGGCGATGCCCGCAAGATGGTCAAGGGAAGTGCCGACAAAGAGAAGGCCCTGGAAGCACTGATCACCCAGGCCAAAACGTTCGAGTCGCGTGGGGCGGTTGGCCGTCCCCGAATGCAAACGCGCAACCTGAACCCAGGCGGAAACTGGACCTTCAACATCAATTTCGTGCCGCGTCAACAGGCGGCGGTGACCTTCCGCAGCACAGGCACGTCCCGCCTTCACTTCGAGATCATCGGCGAGCGCGGCGGTCATATTCTGAACTTTTTCGGCACCTGGGCCAATTACGCCTGGATGCCCGCTGGCGATAAGAATGACGGCAAGAAGAACATTACCATCCGCGTCACCAACGTTGGCAAGAATCCCGCGACCTTCACGATGGCGACGAATTGACCGCGACATTGGTTAGGTACACAAGTCCAGGGGTGGGGCACTCCAAACCCCAAAGGCATCAAGTCAAGAATTGAACCACAGAGACACAGAGGACACAGAGAAGAAAGACGAGAAAACCCCCCCTGGGCTTCACTATGATAGAGCTTCACTTCCTGTTCACGCGACGAGGTACCTCATGTCCCGCATCGTCTTCGGTTTTTTGTTCTTCAGCCTCACGACCGCGATCACAAGTCAGATCGAGCCGTCGGCCATGGTCGCGCAGGTGGGCGAAAAGAAAAAGAAGAAAGGCAAGAACAAGGAACCTGTCAATCCCGGCGAGTTGAAGGAGGACACTTCGCGCGTGTTACCGGTGTTCGATCCCGGTTCGCACACCAAGGAGATCTCCGCGATGGGGTTCACCAAGGACAAATCAAAACTGATTACCGTTGGCCAGGATTTTACGATCCAGATTTGGAATGCCGCCACCGGCGAACGTGTCGATATCCTGCGGCTGCCGGGCTATGGGCGGGAGAAAGGTTTCGATCCGGGCCGCTGGGATGTTGCCGCTGTCTCCACGGACGGGACGCGCGTGGCCATTGGCGGGCAGGCCAAGTTTTTGTTTGATACGGAAACAAAGGAGAACGCGCCGGCCCGATTGATTTTGGTGGATATTCCAAACCGCAAAGTGGCGCGAGTCCAGTTGGCAGGTAATACTAGTCCGGTTGAAGGCCTGGTTTTCTCCGCGGACGGGGAAACCCTTGCGGTCGCACTGGCGAAGGGTGTTGAGGCATCGGCGCGTCTGTTCCTCGTCGGCGGATTGACCGACCGGATCGCGAAGGCCAACCCTCTGCTGCGCACAGCGGATTGTACCAGTATCACCACCCCGCACTCCAAGCCCATCATCGACCTGGCCTTTTCACCCAACGGCAAGCAGCTTGTCCTCGGAGAGTACGGTCAGCTGATTACCCTTTGGGATGTTCCTGCGGGAGCAGCTCCCAAGCCAGTCGTTGCCAAGGAAATCAAAGCGGAGAACGATTCGGCTTCTCTGAACTGGTCGCCCGATGGCAAGCAGTTCGTGTGCGCGTGGCGGTCGGGAAGAGGCTCGGATAAGGATCGCGGCATCGATCTATGGAGCTCGGACGGCAAGCCCGTGAAGTCTTGGAACATGCCCGCGCTCTCGCCGGCGCTGAGCCTTCCTGCCAGCATCCGTGAGGCCCGGTTTCTCGATGCCAACTCGATCTATTTCGTCGCCAACGGGACGACTGGTGACAGGAAAAACAGCGGCAGCAGCGGCAGCATTGGCAGCATCGCCTGCATTCTCGATATTGCTTCCGGCAAGGCGAGACGGCTCACGGCCTGGGCGGACGGAATGATCGCGGACCCAGTTGGGGCCAGCACCAAGGACGGTGAACTCGTTGCCCTCTCGGTCACGGGGAATACTGAAGTGTTGATCGGTCGTTCCCAAGGCGAACGGGCCTTCGTTCGTTGCGGGCAACGGTCGCCGATCCCCTATATCGTAGGCTGGGCGAAGGCTCCGGAGGCACCTGGATTCGCCTGGACCAACGAGTACCAATCCAAGGGCAAAGAACGGTCACCCGACGATCTCCGCTTTGGTTTCGACCTGACAAAGGTGGCACCGGTCGGCGAAATTCGCAGCACGGACTTTGACATCACGCGACGGAAGATCGGGGAATGGCACTTCGACGACAACCACAAAAAAAAGAAGGAAGCCGATGGCCGCAGCGGAATGCTGCTGAAACAAGGTGCTAAGGAAGTCGCCCACTTCCTGTTTCCGCTGAACACCGCTCACACGCTCATCCCGAACGGCGACAAGCCGCCGCTCGTCGCGTTCAAGAAAAACGAACTGAATGTGACCGTGCGGGTGTTATTCCTTTTCAATGGAGATGGCAAACTGATCACGCGCCTGCTCCCCGATGCCACCGATTTCACCGACATCGCTTCGTCGCCCGATGGCCGATACATCATTGCCTCGACCGGTTCACCGCGACTCGTCGTCTACCGCACCGATGGCTCGCCCTATCCCTTCCTGTCTTTCGCGCAACTCA
>JAIOQJ010000053.1 GCA_021413475.1 Planctomycetota bacterium
AAGAAGTGATCGTCGTGAATCTGATAGCCGCTTGCGACGGAGCGTTGAACGCTCCGCCGCAAGCGGCATTTCTATTTCCCCAATCCCGCCGGCATCTCGCCGCTGTAACTGGCCCACAAGGCATCGATTGTGTGTGCGACCCAAATGTCCGGTGCGGTCTTCTTCAGATGCCGGGCCACTTGCATCAGGCAGCCGACGTTGCCCATGAAGACGGCCTTCGCTCCGGTGGCTCGGATGTTCGCGGTCTTGCGGTCGCCGAGTTGCTCGGCCATTTCGGGCTGGGTCAAATTGTAACTGCCCGCCGCTCCGCAACACAACTCGCTCTCGGGCAGAGGAACGAGTTCCAGTTCCGGGATCATTTCCAGCAATTGCCGGGGCGGCTTGGCGACTTGCTGGGCATGCCGGAGATGGCAGGCATCGTGATAGGTCGCCCGAATCGGCAGCGGGTGGTTCGGCGCGATCGGCCCGATCGCCATCAGGAACTCGCTGATGTCTTTCGACTTCGCGACGAACTTGCGGGCGGCCTCTTCTTGAGGCGTGCCGTGCATCAGGTGTTCGTAATCTTTAATCATCGCCCCGCAGCCGGCGGCGTTGATGATAATCGCATCGACGCTATCGGCCTCGGCACCGGTCATCCCGAAGGCCGTGCAATTCGCCCCGGCCAATTCGCGGGCCTGAGGTTCCATTGCCGCGTGATAGTGCAGAGCCCCGCAGCAGCCCTGATTGCGCGGGATCCAAACCTCGCAGCCGTTTTTCTGAAGAACACGGGCCGTGGCAATTTGCGTTTCGGGATAGATGGCGTCCGCCAGCATCAGCTTCATGACGGTCTTTTTCATGAGCCAATCGATGCCGGTCCATTGCATCATGCGAACCGGCGCGAGGGCCAGACGAGTGCGGAATCGCGAAGGAAAAATGCCGAAGAGCATCTGCCGCTGAACCCAGTTGAGCGACTTGACCATGCGGCCGGGTTCCTTCTCCGCCATGTGCAATCGAAATGGTTCGATCAATTTACCGTACTGAACGCCCGAGGGGCAAGCCGTCTCACAGGCTCGGCAATTCAGACAGAGATCGAGATGTTCCTTCACGGTCTCGTCGAGTTCGAGCTTGCCGTCGATGACGCCCCGCATCAGGTAGATGCGGCCACGCGGGCTATCGGCCTCATTGCCGGTCTCGACGTACGTGGGGCACGCCGACGTGCAAAGCCCGCAATGGACGCAATCGAGCACCAATTCATAATCGATCTTCGGACCGTTCTGGAGAGGGAGAACGGGGAGCGAGGTCTTATCGGCAACGGCGGTAGACATGGCGGGTTTATCGATCTCCTAGAGGAGGAATGCATCATCAAAATCTACGAGCGGGGTTACGTAAGCGCCCCGTGTATCGGCTCACGCAAGCGAGGTAAACACGGGGCGCTTATGCGACCCCGCTCGTTCCGGTCAAATCCCATCCACAAATCGGCCCGGGTTAAAGATACCGCCGGGGTCGAGTTTGTCCTTGATGGCTTTCATCAACACGCGATCGTCGGTGGGTCGGCCCCAGATGGGCAGATCCTTTTTCCACCCGGCCGGGCAGCGTGTCACAACCAAATTGCCATTCACTTTCGCGACGACGCCACCCAACGTCTCCAGCATCGAGCGGGCCTGATCGAGTGTCAAGTCCTTGACGTGGCCGTGGATAATACCATTGCCTGCATGGGCTTGCACAAGCGGTTGCGGTTGCAAGCTCGCGGCACGTTGGCAAAACTCGGCCACCGTGCTCGACACGATGTTCGCTTTGAACGTAAACGCGGCTTCGGGCCAGAGTTGAAAGTCGGTGAGGCAGGCCAGCAGATTCGTTTGTTCGATGCCGGTATATTCGCGTACCGCCGACCGCTCCAGTTGATTTTCTTGCCGCAGCGTTTCATTCTGCCAGGTGACGGCCTTGAAGTTGTCCTCGAAGCCGACGATCAGATTGCCGGAGGTGCCATCGTGGGCAGGCAATTTCAGTTTGCCTGAACCGGCCAACTCGCGGCTGGCGGCGGGGTCGAGATAATCGAGGGCGACCGGCCGAGTCTTGCTGGCGTGCAGGCGATCGAGCGAGGCACCCAGCCGGGCTGGGAGAACCGCGAAGGCATGCCAGACGGCCGAATCGGTGATCGGCTTCAGCTTCAGCGTCACTTGCGTGATGATGACGAGTGTGCCGAGCGAGCCCGTGAAAAGCTTCATCAAATCGTAGCCGGCCACGTTCTTGACGACCCGGCCGCCCGCTTTGATCTCTTCCCCCGCATCGTTCACGGCACTGATGCCGATGACGTAATCGCGAAGAGTTCCCAGCCCGTAACGTCGGGGGCCGCTGGCATTGGCCGCGATCGCGCCGCCGAGCGTCGCTTGATCGGGCAACGGCACATCCACGGGGAGTTGCTGCTTCTCGGCCTTGAGGATCTCGCGGAGCTTGGCGATCGTGATCCCGGCCTGCACGGTGATTGTCATGTCGCGGGCGGGGTAGTCGATGACTTGATTTAATTGCCGCATGTCGACAACGTACCCCGGCTTGACGGGAGGCAAGCCGAGGTCGATCATCGTGCGTCCGCCAAACGGGTAGAGACCGTTCTTCTCGCTCGCGGCCTGGCGAACGAGTGCGCTCAATTCCTCGACCGAAGAGGGAGAAACGATCGGGAAGCGAGTCGTGCCGTCGAAGGTGAGTCCGTTGTCCAAGGGGGTGATCCGTCAGGTGTTTTTTTGGTTAGACGTTCGCGGCCATTATACGGGTCAGAGCGCCGCCTTACGCCCCGGCTTCAACTGCTGCACGTGCTTCGACTCGGCACATGCCCCGGCGGTGGGGAGCATCTTGTTGGGGCTACATCGGTTCTCAGGATTAAAGGCGGTGCGGAGGCGGACCATCATCGCCAGATCTTCGGGGGTAAAGAGCTTGGCCATGAAATCGATCTTCTCGACGCCGATGCCGTGTTCCCCCGTGACGCTGCCGCCGAGGTTGATGCATTCATCGAGGATCTCATGGCTGGCACCGAGCACGCGTTTCACCTGGTCGGCATCGCGTTCATCGAACAGCAGGATCGGGTGCAGGTTGCCGTCGCCGGCGTGGAAGACGTTCGCGATGCGCAGATTGTACTTCTCGGCGATGCCGGTGATGAAGCGGAGCATGTGCGGCAACTTCGTCCGCGGCACGACGCCATCTTGCGTGCAATAACTGGGGGCGAGGCGGCCGACCGCACCGAACGCCTGCTTGCGGCATTTCCAGAGGAGCAAGCGTTCAGCCTCGGTATTGGCGCGGCGGACTTCGCGGGCCTTGTTCTTGAGAGCGATCTCCTCGATCTTGGCCGCCTCTTCGTCGAGGCCCGCGTTCAGGCCGTCCACTTCCATGATCAGCACGGCCCCGGCATCGAGCGGGAAACCGAACTTGAACGCCTGTTCCACGGCCCCAAGGATGAGCTTGTCGAGCATTTCGAGCGCCCCGGGAACGATCCCCGCGCCGATGATGTCGCTGATCGTGCTGGTCGCGTCGTCGACGTTCTCGAAGACGCCCAGCAGAGTGCGGTACGACTCCGGATTCTTCGTGATGCGGACCCACGTCTTGGTGACAATGCCGAAGGTCCCCTCGGAGCCGACGATCACGCCGGTGAGATCGTAACCCGGGTTGTCTTCATTTGGTCCGCCAACAGTGACCACACGGCCGTCGGGAAGTACCAGTTCCACGCCGATGACGTGGTTGACGGTCACGCCGTATTTCAGGGTATGCGGCCCGCCCGAGTTGGTGGCGACATTGCCGCCGATGGTGCAGGCCCCCTGACTCGACGGATCAGGAGCGAAATGAAAGCCCTGCGATTTGATCGCGTTCGTCAACCAGAGGTTGACGACGCCCGGTTCGACGATCGCGTAACGGTCGCGGTAGTTCACTTCGAGGATGCGTTTCATGCGGGCGAGAGCGAGCATGACGCCGCCGCCGACGGGAACGCAGCCGCCCGCGAGGCTCGTCCCCGCGCCGCGCGCGAGGAACGGCACATTCAATTCGTTGCACAATTTGACGATGCGGACGATCTGTTCCGTTGTGGTCGGGAAGACGACCACGTCGGGCTGATTCTTCTCGATCGTGAAGCCGTCGCACTCGTAAACCATCAGATCGCTTTTCGACGTGAGGATCCCTTCGGGACCGACGATGGTACGCAGGCGATCGATCAGGGGAGAAGCTGTCAACAAGGCACTCATAAAGATCACTTCGCGAAGAGAGGGACAATTTCGAGGAATAA
>JAIOQJ010000054.1 GCA_021413475.1 Planctomycetota bacterium
CACGACTTGATCAAGGCGATTTGTTCATCGGGGAGTGAATTCTTGGGAGGCATTAATTTTGCCCCTTTGCCGATCAGGCACTTGAACAGCTTGCTGTCGTCTGGTTTCTCCGCCTTGACGATTCTCGCGACCCCTGCGAAACTCGACTTCAAATCAACTCCACCTTTTTTCTTGTTGGAATTGTGGCAATTGTAGCAACTTGCCTCGAGGATCGGTTTGATGTCTTTCGCATAAGTCACGGCTTCCTTGTCGGCGGCCGCGACTGGTTGCGGCTTCGAGCCTGAGAACGCCAAGACGCCAATTCCAACGAGTGTTAACCCAACAATCAGCACCGATCGCATGGAAGGACTCCGTGAGTGAGCAATGAACGCATATAGATTACCCGGCCACTGAACGGGTGGTCAACAATTTCCCCACCCGTTCTCACGATTTTCTCATGCGATATCACTTCAAACAGGGAGCGCATAACTTCAACGAGGGGGCATAAGGCTTGACCAGTGGAGTCAACCAAGCGGTAAAATCCGGGAACATCTTAACGCACGTTTCGGTGCTATGTCGGCCTTTGGGATCGACTATTACCGTTGGTTCGATGCCCCGTTTTTTTGCGAAGTAGACAAAGCTTTCGATCTGAGCATCGATGTTAAACTCGTCCTTGCCGCCGTATGCCACGAACATGTTCAATTCGCCCGGTTTCAAATCGTACGCTTCCAGCATTTCGACGGGATTTTCGCGGGCGATGCTCGCCGCAACTTCACTTCGGCTGCCGCGGAAGAGCGGATAGACGAGCTGATGCTGGTTGACAATGACCAAACCGAAGACGCCAATCGTCGCATGTGGGCGATACCTCTCCTCGATCCCGATGCAATTGGGGTCGAAGTTTGCGAAATAATGCCCGCGGCAATCGAGATATCGCATATGCAGCGGCGGCATGAAACCGGCGACATGTTTGAAACGTTCGCGATGCTTGATCCCCAAGTTATAGGCACCAAAACCTCCCATCGACCCCCCCGCGAGAACGTGCGCCTCGGGTTCGGGGCGGATCGGGAAATTCGTCACCATGAAATTCCAGACGTCGTAGACGATGTAGTCCTCGAACTTGCCCGCGCGGCTATTGATCCAGAAACTTCCCGCGTTCAGATAGGTCGGCCGACCCTGAATGCTGCCGTCGGGTACCGCGATGATCATGGGCGGCACTTGACCCGCGGCGACGGCTTGATCGAACAGACACACGAGATCGAGAAAGTCCTTTTCGTCTTGCATCATGCCGTGCATCCAGATCATCAGTGGATAGCGTTCCGCGGGGTCGTAGCCTGGGGGCAAATAGACGTACAAATCGCGTTTGGAACAAAGCGATTCTGACCAGATCCGGTTATCTTTGCGGTGATTGTCAGTATAGTCGAGGACACAACCGTGCAGTTTCGTATTGAGGCGAACGACCTCATACTTCGTGCAGATAGTCCAAGGGCCTGCAAACGACATTGCAGGCGAAAGGAAACTGATAGAAACGACTAGAATGGCAAGCATTGGACGCATCGCCCAGGCTCCTTCCCGGACAGTTCGATCGAAAACAGCGAACGCTTATTACCTGATGTCGGATCAATGAGCCACGTGGGGAATCCACTTTGACGAACTATTGGAAATTCGAGGATAAAGCTGACCGAAAAGGTGTCGTATCCGGCAAAATCATGAAAAGGAGTCCGGTTGTTCCGCAACTGGTTCCCGGTTGCGGAGCATCCGGACTACTATAAAGCCATGCGGCGTTCTCCGGTTCCTGGCTTTTTTTGGTAAAGTGAAGGCGTCAACACTCCCCCAAGGATCAACCCGATGCGAATTGTCGCTTGTCTCGTTTTCTTGGTCGCGGTTGCCACCGCTCATGCGGACGAACAACCGAAAAATCCTCTGGCGGAAGCCCGGCTGCGCTGGTTGAAGGGGAATTACGCCGAGGCCCGCGAACTCTACGAGGCGAAACTCAAAGACGAGAAATTGCAAACTGTGGCCGCCATCGGCGTCGCGCGAACATACGTGAGCGAGGGAGAGTACGCCAAGGCTCTCGAAGTGCTGGCGGACGGTCTCAAGAAGTCCGAAGACGATCCGGATCTGTTGGCCGCTCAAGGGGACGTGCAATACCTGCTGGGCCGCTGGGACGATGCCCTCAAGTCAGCCGAGGCCGCGATCAAGAAGAAGGAAAAACACTTCCTCGCCCGATGGGTACGAGCCCGTATTTTTCGAGACCGCGGCGAGGCCAAGCAAACCGACGACGAGATGCGCTGGTTCGTTCGCACTTACACACAGCGAAGCGAGGCCGACGACGACATTAAGGATCCCGATGAACTTCTGATCGTCGGGCTGGCCGGGACCGAAAATGCTCGGGTGCATAATCTCAACCGCCAGTTCGAATTCATCCTGAACGAGATTTACGTCGACATCGTCAAGTTCGAAGCGAATTGCTGGATGGCAGAGTATCAGGCCGGGGCGATGTTGCTCGAAAAATATAACCGCCCGCAAGCCGTCCGGTCGTTCGACAACGCCCTGAAGATGAATCCTCGGGCGGCGGAGGCGTTTGTCGGCAAGGGCCAGGCCGCGTTGCAAGGATACGAGATCAAGGACGCCGAGCAGTACGCGAGCCAAGCCCTCAAGATCAATCCCCGCCTGCCGAGCGCCCTTCGTCTGCAAGCCGACATTCACTTGATCAGCGGCGAAATCGCTAAGGCTCTCGAAGTCGTCGAAGAAGCCAAGAAGATCAACGACCACGACGAGTCGACGCTCGCCCGGCTCGCGGTCTGCTTGCACCTGATGAAACAGACCGAGAAATTCGATCAAGTCGTCGCCGCGGTTAAGGCCGTCAACCCGAAGCCCGGCCTGTTCTACCAGGAACTCGCCCAGGCTCTCGAAGACCGCAAGTTCTACACCGAGGCTGAAAAATTCTTCAACCTGGCGATCGAGCAGAACGACAAACTCGCCGCCCCGAAGAGTTCGCTCGGCCTGCTCTTCCTGCGGCTCGGCAAGGAAAAAGAGGCGCGCGAGATGCTGGACAAGGCGTTCGTCCTCGATCGCTTCAACGTCCGCGTTGCCAACTCACGCAAAGTGCTGACTCATCTGGAAGGGTATGCCACTAGTGAATCGAAGCATTACATTCTCCGATTTCATGAGAAGAGCGACGGCATTCTAGCCGCATTTATTCTCGAATTTCTGGAAGATCAACACGCACAACTCGCGAAGGATTTCGGCTTCGAACCCGAAGGCAAGGTGCTCATCGAAGTCTTCAATAACCACGAAATGTTCAGCGGCCGGACCGTGGCTCTGCCCGACCTGCACACGATCGGTGCTTGTACCGGCCGCGTGGTGACGATGGTCTCGCCTCACGGCAAAGATGTGTCGAAGCGTTTCAACTGGGGCCGCGTGATCCGGCATGAACTCGTGCATGTCTTCAATCTCGCCCAGACCGATTTCCTGGTGCCGCATTGGTTGACGGAAGGACTGGCGGTCCGCAACGAGGGGACCGGCCGGCCTCCGTCGTGGAACATCATCCTCCGCGATCGCTTTGAAAAGAACGACCTGCTGAATCTCGACACCGTCTTGCTCGCCTTCGTCCGGCCGCGTTCGCAGAACGAGTGGATGCTCGCCTACTGCCAGAGCCTGCTCTACGTCGAGTACATTATCCAGACTTACGGTATCGCTTCGGTCGGCAAGATGCTCGATGCCTATCGCAGCGGGCTCGACACCGATGCGGCGATCAAGAAAGTCTGCGGTGTCGAGAAATCGGTCTTCGAGAAGGGCTACCGCGAGCACGTCACCGCGATCGTCAAGGCGTTGCCCGTCGCCGCTAAGCCGCGCGAGAAAGCCCTGACCTTCGCGGAACTCGAGAAAGAACACGAAAAGAACCCGGGCAATGCGGACACGGCGGCGAATCTGGCGTCCGAGTACCTCCGCCGCAAACGAACTGGCGACGCCCGCAAACTAGTCGATGCGGTGCTTGAGAAGTCGAAAGGGCATCCGCAGGCATGCATCGTCAAGGCGAAGCTCTTGCTGGCGGGTGGGGACGAAGCCGATGCCCGCAAAGTGATCGAGTCCGCGTTGGCGGATAACGCCAAGGATGTCCGCCTGCTCGGATACCTGGGCCGGCTTCTTCTCGATGCCAAGGAGTTCGCCAAGGCCGCCGACAAATTCGAGCAATGCCGCGTGCTCGACCCGCTCGACGATGAATGGCTCGATCAACTTCGCGAAGTCTACACGAAACTCGACGACAAGGAGAAGCTGCTCGATGTGCTCCGCGAAGTCGCTCGCAACGATTACGACGATCTGCAATCGCGCCGCCAGATGGCGAAGATCCTCAGCGAGCAAAAGAAATTCGCTGAGGCCGAGACCGCCGCCCGCGAGGCTCTCTTCATCGATGTCCTCGACCCCGATGCCCGCAAGTTTCTATTGCAAGCTCTCCGCGAACAGAAGAAAGACGAAGAAGCGGAGCGAATCGCGGGGCGGTATGGGAAGGAGTCAGACAAATAGTGTGGGGAAGGGTTTGTCGCAACGTCAGAGATGAATGCCTACGGAGCCTTCTTGGGCTTCGGTTTCGCACATGTCTACGTCTTGTAATTCGGCTCTGGATCGGCCGACCCGCCAATCAGTTTGGTAACTTCCCATTTGGAGTGAATGAACCCTTTGCTCACCAGTTCCATGTAAAGATCGTGGGCCATTTTGGGTGGGTCCTTGCGAATCGCTTCACGTGCTTTGGCAACCAGTTGAGCACGAGTGGGAAATGGATTCATCATATACGTAAATTTGGCAGAAAGTCGCCCAAAATGCAGGAAGAATTCCTCACCACAATTTGAATGTGGCTCTCCCGTGAAAACCCCACGCCGGGATAGCCCGGTGACCCTCCGAGAAAGGCACTTCGAACCGTGTCATACCTCCTTGTCCTTTCATTTATTTCATCAATGCATGTGTTGATGACGGGTCGATCAAGTTCGTGAAACTTTTTCTCGTGACCTCGGTTCTGCGGCAGCGAAGTTCCCTGTTCCGCGTACGTGAGTGCAAGACGCTCGAAAGTTTCTCCTAACCTGGTTGCGGCTCGGCCTCGCCATGAAATCCGTGGTCAAAGAATTTGCGCACGCCGCGAAGATTTTGAGGCCAAGTATCACGGATTTCACCGTTTCGTCAAGTAAATCAAATCAACGACCCAATTGAAAGTGACCACCCAAGACCGCTGGCTTTTGGCGGCCGGTCCGATATTTCTCCTTCGCCCAACGCAATGCACGCTCGGGCGAGTGCTCCCAGAAATAGATGCTGCTGACGAGCCAGTCCCATTCGTTCGAACTCGGCTGCCATACGTTGATCGGCTTTTTTCCTAAAAGGAGCGACCGCGCAAACGCCTCGGTGCAGCCTTGATAGCTGACAACGATGCGAGCGAAGGCCTCCACATAGGAAGGGGTATTCATCGCGGATCATGCCCATTCATTGACGAACATTCCCGCGGCCGCGAACGCGACCGCGAGAGAGCGATACTACGCACCATGTTGCTTGAACATCTCCACCATCGCTGCTTCCATTTCAGCGGGCGTCATATCCTTGATGTGGGTCGCGATTGACCAGTTGTGGCCGAACGGATCGACGACGATGCCGTAGCGGTCGCCCCAGAACATATCCGCGGCAGGCATCAGGGCGCTCGCGCCGGCTTCCAGGGCCCGTTTAATCGCGGCGTCGCAGTTCTCGACATAACGGTGAATCGTCACCGGCGTGCCG
>JAIOQJ010000021.1 GCA_021413475.1 Planctomycetota bacterium
GGCCCCCTTCCCTAAGAGGGAAGGGGGCGGGGGGTTAGGTTTCTTCCTCACGGCCCTGGCGATCGCAGAACATTCGATCGCAAGCGGCTGCCGCCTTCACCGGCGTCGAAATCACGTGAGCCGGGGTGGAACGGCTTTCCGGGTCGGAACGTCGTTAGTTCCAGACTCGGGACTGGCACGGGATCATCGCTCTCAAAGCGCAACGATAGATCCTTCATGGAGAAGTCCTTGGCGACTTCCCAGCCGAGGTAAACGAGTTCGCGGGCATCGCGTTGCGGCGTGGCTGTCATATTTTCGAGCATCGGCACACCCTTCTTCATGAACTCAAACCCTTCGTTTTGTGATTTCGCGATTCTGCCAACGAACTCCGCGGGAATCATTCCTTCCTGCCCGTTCGCCAAAATGAAATTCCGCGGCGTTATCAGAATGCTGCTGAACTTGAGCGGCTCGGTCGTGTCTTCCTTGCGTTTCAGTTCGAGAAGCTGCTGGTAGGCCTTATCACTCAATTTGAGCCGGCTGAAGGGAAGCGACGCCGCGATGACGAGAAACCGGCCGCCCGGCCGACTGGCCTTCAGTCGGTTCTTTTCGTTGTCGGGCCAGGCGGCAATCTCATCGACCAACGCATAGCCCAATACTCTTAGCCGAAGGTCCGTTGGAGCCTTCGCACGGAGAATTTCCGAGGTGATCGGCTCCGCGATAGTTGCCGGAGCTTGCACAACGGATTTCGTCACGAACGTGGACAACTGGGTACGGCCCACGAGCGGATCGCCCGTAATCGGGTGAACTGCGAGTGCCGTGGGTCCTTTTCTGCCGAAGCTTTCCAGCAACGCGCCTTCGCTAAATCGCCCGTCGTTCCAGAGCCAAACTCGGGCGTTCTTGTCTTCGGTTTCATCCGAGGCGCTGAGCAGCCACTTCCCGTCGGCCGAAAATGCGAGGCTCGTCACCCCTTCGTTGTGGCCATGAAGCGTTGAGTCGTACTTTCCCGTAGCCGCATCCCAGACGTGGATAGTCTTGTCCATTCCGCCCGTGACTAAACGCGCACCATCCGGGCTAAAACGGATCGCGGAAATGGTATTCGCATGCTGTCGGAGTCGATGTTTGATTTTGCCCGATTCGATGTCCCAAATAATCGCCGTCCGGTCCCGGCTGCCGGTGGCCAATTCCCGGCCGTTCGGATGGAACGCCACGCACATGACATCGTCATCGTGCCCTTCCAGTTGCTTGATGAGATCACCGGACTGAACGCGGAAAATGCGGACGATATCGTCCCAGCAACTCGTCGCGGCCAGCGTACCGTCCGGACTGACGGCCAGGGAAGACACGATGGCAGGGTGTTCGAACTCTTTGAGAAGCTTCCCCGACGGGAGATCCCAAATGATCAAGTCCGTTGCCCCCGCGGAAACCAACGCCTTTCGATCCGGAGTGAATGCCACGCCTTTGACCTCGCCGCCGTGCCCCTGGGCGACGAGTACATCGACGATCGGATTCTTGATCGACGGATTGGCGACGAAGCTCGTCTGATTCTTGATGGGGCTTCCCGCGACGAACGGCTTGCCGGTTCCAATCTCCAGCGGTTTCGCATCCGACTTCCGCCGCAGGTAGTGCGATCCGAGTTTCAATTCGCGTTTTCCGGTTTGCGAGTTCCAGATAGCGATGCTCCCCAGGTAATCGCCGGACGCCAGAAACGTTCCGTCCGTGGAGAAAGCAGCCGCCGTCACATTGTGCTCATGATGGCCTGAGTGGGGTTTCTTCTCGTTCGGATCGGGCATGTCCCAGATGCGAACGGTGCCGTCGTCGCCGGCACTCGCAAGCTTGCGGGCATCGGCCCGGAGGAGGACGCGCCGCGCCGGGCCGATGTGTCCGCGATGCGTCACCAGGGGTGAAGCCGACTCCCGGTCGAGGACGCGGATGATGTCATCCGACCCCGAAATCGCCACGATTCGTGCCGTCTTGTTCAAGCCGACCGCATGAATTCCCTTGATTCCGATATTACCTTGGTCCACGGTCTTCGCTTTGACGTCCACGACGCGAAATTCTCCCGTTGGGACGGCGAAGATGCCCATCGCCAGTTCGGGAGTGAAGACGATGTCGCCATTCGCGTTCAAGCCATCGACGATCTTTCGCGACTCGAGATCCCAAATTCTCGTCCCGAGAATGACGCCACTCGACGCGAGCTTCTTGCCCCCGGCATCGAATTGCAGTCGGCCGACGGCAGCTTCGTGGCCCTGAAGTGCGAAGAGTTCCGTTCCGCCGATGGCATCCCAAACTTTGATGAGACTGTCGCCGCCCGCCGAGGCCACCTGTTTCCCGCTGGGATGGAACGCGACCGTGTAGACGGGGAGGATGTGCCCGCGCAAGACATGCCGTTGCTCGCCTGATTCGACGTCCCACAGGCGCACGGTGGCGTCGGCGGAGGCCGATACCAACATTCTCCCGTCAGGGCTGAAAGCGACATCAAAGACACCGGCGGAATGACCGATCAACGTATCCAAACATTGGCCGGACTCCGCGTCCCAGACGCGGATGACGCGATCCTCGCCGCCCGAGGCGAGCCGTTTGCCGTCGGTCGTCCAGGCCAGGGCACGCAAGGGCCCCGTGTGGCCGTTCAAGGTCATTTCCGAGGAATCGCAAAGGCGGCGGAGCATGTGCCATTCGCGCCCACGGTACTCCTTGCCGTCCCGGCGTTCAGGGAGCCAGGCATCGAGAAGCTCGAAGGCCCGCGACAAAGGCCCCTCAATCACGGCCCGGCTGGCAAGGAGCATGTCGGCTGCGTAAAGTTTTCGAAGTTCGCGTTCACGCGCCCTGTTGGTCTCGTCCTTGGCTTCTCGCTCGGTCTTCGCGGCCAAGTTGGCTTTGGCTTCATTCGTTTCCGCCGCCGCGCGTTGCTTGGCTTCACCGTCGCGTGCTCGTTCCGCGCGAACCAATCCGGTGCTGGTGCCGACGATCCCTCCGGCGAGGGCCAAGAGCAATAGCGACGCCGCGATGACTTTGCCTTTGTTGCGGCGCAAGAGTTTCTTCAAGCGATAACTCGCACTCGGCGGACTTGCTTCCACAGGCTCAACGGCCAGGTAACGCTTGATGTCCATCGCCATGCCATTGGCGGTCTCGTAGCGACGGGAGCGTTCCTTCGCCAGGCACTTCATGACGATCCAGTCGAGTTCCCCGGCCCGCGTGTCGATATCGAGGTTGCTCAATTCCGCTTGTTCGGGCGGCATATACTTCAGCGTGCCGACGATCTGGCCCACCTCGGTATACATCGAATTGTCGGTCAGATCGCGATTGATCGCCTTGGCGATGCCGAAATCGATCACCTTGGGGACGGCCTTGCCATCGTAGAGAGCGACCAAGATGTTCGACGGCTTCAAATCGCGGTGGATGACTCCCTTCTGATGGGAGTGCTGAACGGCCTGGCAGACCGGGATAATCAGTTCCAACCGTTGCCGGGGCGTCAAACGCTCCTGATCGCAATACTCGGTAATCGGGATGCCCTTGACCAGTTCCATGATGAAATAGGGCTGGCCCTCTTCGGTCGTGCCGCCGTCGAGCACTTTGGCGATGCTGGGATGATCCATCATGGCCAGCGCCTGGCGTTCCGCCTCGAAGCGCACCAGTGTGTGTTCCGATCCGTGGCCGGCCTTGATGAGCTTGAGCGCGACCAGTCGTTTCACCGGTTCTCGTTGCTCGGCCATCCAGACTTCACCCATGCCGCCCGCACCAATCATTTTCAGCAGCTTGTAACGGCCCGCGACGATGCGACCGTCAAGCGATTTCCGTTGCGTATCCGCCGAGCCATTGGAAATGGCCGCGAGTTCTTCCGGCGTCTGGCTGACGGTGCCGCTCCCCTGGCTCGCGGCCGACTTGCCGACCACCATTTGGCGATGTTCAATGAAAGCGCGGAGTTCCGGTTGAAGATCGATCGGTTGGGCCGCCAACCACTTCGCGACATTAAGGTCGCCGGTCTCCTGGCATTCGAGCAAATCGACAATAGCTTTGTTGAGGCGAGATTCAGATTTGGAGAGGTCGGGCATGAGAGGGCTCCCGTTGGGTGGAGAATGCCCCGTCAATTCTAACCACAAAGCACAAGGCGGTGATACCACCCCGTTTCCAAATTTTCGACTTTTCTGCTCGCCCGGAGAAGGGCTCGACTCCTTCTTCTTCTCCAGCAAAACCTTGCCGATCTTGATCACCCACGATTCACTGACGGCAGTGAAATTCAGGCCTTCGATTTCTCGTCGCCGTCATGTTTCCATGGGTCGAAGGGGCTTGTATTGCCCCGCGAGTGGCGGTATTCAAAGTGTCGCGCCCGCCCCTCATGGGCAACGCCGTGAAGGATTTTTTCGCAGGAATTTTGCCATACTGTATTCGACCCCGAAAGGGGTCGCAGCATGTAGCCGGGGGTTGAGCGAAGCGACACCCCCCGGTTTGGCGCAAACACGTATTCGACCCCGGCAGGGGTCGCAGCAACAGTAGCCAAACAGGCACTGCGACCCCTGCCGGGGTCGATTG
>JAIOQJ010000022.1 GCA_021413475.1 Planctomycetota bacterium
GTTCTCCAGTGTTGGACTATAAGGCGTCGGCGTGTGTACGCCGTTGAGCCTTCGGATGGGGGCGTCGAGGTCGTTGAAGGCTTGGTCGCTGATCTGGGCCGCGATTTCTGCGCCGATGCCGTACGGGGCGAACGCTTCATCGACGATCAAGAGTCGGCCGGTCTTGGCGACCGACGTCGCGATCGTTTCGATATCGAGCGGGGCCACCGTGCGCGGGTCGATCAATTCGACCGAGATTCCTTCGCCGGCCAACGTCTCACAGGCTTTCAACACGCGATGCACCATGAGCGCGAGGGCCACCACGGTGACATCATTGCCTTCGCGCACCACGGCGGCCTGTCCGAAAGGGATTTCGTAGTCCCCTTCGGGCACCGGTCCTTTCAGCGAAAGCAATTCGCGATGTTCCAAGAAGAGAACGGGGTCGTCGCAGCGGAGGGCATGGTGCAGCAATCCCTTGGCGTCGTACGGCGTTGAGGGGACAACGACGCGTAGGCCGGGGAAGTGGGCGTACATCGGGTAATAGTTCCCCGAGTGGTGCGTGGCCGCCGAGTGGCCGATGCCGATGCAGCCGCGCAGCAGGATCGGCATCTTCAATCGTCCATCGCTCATGTACTGAATCTTGGCGATCTGGTTGATGATCTCGCCGACGCCATCGAGCACGAAGTCGGCAAACATGAAATCGATCACGGGCCGCGTGCCCGTCATGGCCGCCCCGCCGCCCAGGCCGACGAAGCCGCGCTCGCAGATTGGCGTATCGCGCAGGCGTTCGGGGCCGTGGAGATCGTAAAGGCCGGCGGTCGTCTTGAAGTTGCCGCCGCGTTTGCCGATGCCTTCGCCCAACACGAAAATCCGCGGGTTGTGCTCCATCTCGAAAGTGAGCGCTTCCAGCGTGGCCTGCATGTAATTGATTTCGCGCTTGGCTTCCGGAATGGGCGTAATGCGGTGAACAGGCTCCGCGTAAATGTGCGTCGCGGCTGACGTGGGGTCGGGCCAGGGGGCAAACTCGGCGGCGCGGTGGGTCGACTCGACCTCTGCGACGATCTGAGATTCGATGGCCGTCAGTTCACGCTCGTTAACCACATCAAGCAAATGGGCCCGCAAGCGCACGATCGGGCAACGCGGCTTCCATGCTTCGACTTCCTCGCGGGTCCGATAGGTGAAATCGCCCATCCCCTCCGCGTGCGGCCGGGTGCGATAGGTTCGGCATTCGAGAAGTGTTGGACCGTCGCCTCGCTTTGCCCGTTGGACGGCTTCCTCTGCCGCGGCGTGGATCGCCAGCACGTCGTTGCCGTCGAGATCGATTCCCGGCATGCCATAGCTTGCGGCCCGGCTGGCCACTGTTGGATTGCCGGCCACGTCGCGGAACGGCACCTCGGTCGCGAATTGGTTGTTCTCGCAGACGAAGAGCACCGGCAGCTTCCAGATGCTGGCCAGATTCAAGCCTTCGTGAAATGCCCCGTTATTCACGGCCCCGTCGCCGAAGAACGCCACCGCCACGCGATCAGTTTTCAGCAATTTGAAACTGTAACCGGCACCCGCGGCCTGCAGGATACACGGCCCGACAATGCCACTGGTCCCCATCATGCCGACTTCCGGCGCGAACAGATGCATGCTGCCGCCCCGGCCGCGCGAGCAACCCGTCGCCCGTCCGTAAAGCTCCGCCATCAATTGCTCGGCAGAAACTCCCTTGGCCAGCGCATGGCCGTGCCCGCGATGAGTGCTGAAGACGGCATCTTCGTTTCGCAAATGAGCACAAACGCCGACGGCGACCGCCTCCTGCCCGACGTAGGTGTGGCAGGCCCCATGAATCAAGCCGCGCTGATGCGACTTCGCCAGATGCTCCTCGCACTGGCGAATGAGGAGCATGTTGCGATAGAGTTTGAGCAAGTGATCCTTGGCGATCGGGAGAGGTGCCATGAGATTCTCGGGGGGATGTGAATCACTTCGGAGCAGGATCGAAACCGGCCTTGAGCAGATCGCTGTAGCCCGGCTTCAACGGCCGAACGTCGTAGCCCAGTTTCTTGAGCGCGTCAGCCGCCTTCAGGCAACGCACCCCAGCCGCGCAATGGCAATAAATGATCTTGTCCTTGGGCAAAACTCGGGCCACATTCTCCGCTTTCGGATTGTCCCTCAACTCGCTTAGCGGCAAGTGCCTGGCACCCTTCAGGTAGCCATCGTTCCATTCGGATTTTTCGCGGACATCGAGCAAGATCGCCTTGCCGTCGGCCACGGCCTTCTTGACGTCGTCGGGCGTGTCCTTGGTATGCTCCGCCGCGAAGGTCGAGGAGTTCAGAATGAACATCGCCATGAGTACGATCGTGCTTCGCATTGTCGAATCCTCCTTCAGATGAATTACCCCGCTCCCTGCGTGCTCATGATATACTCCCTCAAGCCCCGAGGCGAGGCTTTGCGAGCCTCGGGGATCCAGCGATATTGCAAATCCCAAGGAGCCCCGCCATGCCCGCCCCCACAATCGAAATCGTCGAAGGCGACCTATTCGATCAAGACGTCGATGTAATCGTCAACGCTTGGAATCGAAACATCATCCCCTGGTGGTTGCTTTTGCCGCAAGGAGTGTCTGGGGCCATCAAGCGTCGCGGCGGGACGGTCCCGTTCAAGGAAGTTCGCAAGCATGGCTGGATTCCGCTTGGAGGTGCAGTGCTAACTTCGGCGGGGAAACTGCCGTTCAAAGGAATCATTCACGTGGCCGGGATCAATATGCTCTGGAGAGCCTCGGAGCGCTCCATCCGCGACTCGGTGAAGAATGCTGTCACGCTGGCACATGAGAAGGGCTTCAAGTCGATCGCCTTGCCGCTGATTGGTGCCGGGTCGGGCGGCTTCAATCAGGAGCAGGCTAAGGCGTTGATGCTTGATGAACTGAGCAAGATGGATGTGGCGATGGTGGTGAAGGTGGTGGTGTTTAAGGCGGCGAAAAGTTGACCGTCTTCTCCCGCACTCAACCCACCACTACCATAAACGAAATCAACTACTTTATCCCCACCGAGCAACCCGATTATGCGCATTCTTTACCTGGATGATTCGGGCAAAATCCATCCAAACGATTCGACCGCTGTAGCGGTTTTTGCTGGATTTTCGGTCGACGAAAATCGTTGGCATCGTCTCATTCGCCAAATTACCGGAGCCAAAGCGAAGCATCTTCCGGCACGAGGCAATGACGATCCCAATGCGTGGGAAGTTAAAAGTGGCGATTTTCTTCCACTAAATAGCTGGCTGAGGGCAAAGAATAGAAGATTTTGTTTTGAAATAGTGGATATTCTGGAGCGCAATGCATGTAAGATTTATTGCGTTTCGCTTGAAAAATCTAAAGCGAAAGACGATTTGAGCGAGGAAAAATTCATTCCCTTGTGTCTGTCGCGACTCATTTCCAAATTTTATGACGAACT
>JAIOQJ010000141.1 GCA_021413475.1 Planctomycetota bacterium
AAGTTGGCGGAATGGTTGACCGCGAAGAACAATCCATTTTTCGCCAGAAACATCGTCAATCGGTTCTGGGGATACTTGATGGGTCGTGGTTTGGTGGAGCCGCTCGATGATATCCGTGCCACCAACCCGGCCAGCAATCCCGAATTGCTTGAAGCACTTGCCAAGGATTTCTCGGATCACAAGTTTGACATGAAGCATCTCCTGCGCACGATCCTGAACTCACGAGCCTGGCAGGCCAGTTCGAGTGTGGCCGAGGGAAATGCGGTGGATGCTTCTAATGTGCATTTCACCCGCTATACCACGAAGAGCCTGACGGCCGAGCAATTGGCGGATGCTGTCGATTACGTCACCGGGACCCAAGAGAAGTACGTCGGGCTGCCGCTCGGCACCAAGGCGATCCAGCTACCCGATTCGGCTGTTCGTTCGTATCTCCTCGATGTCTTCGGCCGACCCGCCCGCAAGATCACCTGCGAATGCGAACGCACCACGCAGCCAAATATTGCCCAGGCTCTTCACCTGCTGAATGGTGAATTCCTGAACAAGAAGATCAACGACCCGACCGGTCGTGTTGAAAAACTGGCGGTCGCCAAAGGCGACGTCAGTAAAGCGATCGAGGAAATTTACCTCGTGACTCTCTGCCGGATGCCGAAAACGGAAGAAGTCTCCAAGGCCAAGAATTGGATCGCCAGCGCCGCTTCGCCACGCGAAGGGCTCCAGGATCTGATGTGGACGCTGCTGAATTCGCGGGAGTTTTTGTTCAACCATTGATTTGCCATGTCTTGTTAGCCCGACGCGCTAGCGAGGGATGGCAAATCCCTCGCTAGCGTGTCGGATTAACGCTCTTCGAGCCAACCCCATGTATCGACTCTTCGCGTTCCTCATTGTGTGTTTCGCTTCCGGCACTGGCTCGGCCGCCGACCCCAACTATTGGCAAGATGTCCGACCCGTCCTTCGTAAACATTGCACGGTGTGTCATTCCCAGAAAACACTGAACGAACCAGATGTTTCCGCCGGGCTCGCGCTTGATACCTTGGACGCGATCCTCAAGGGGAGCAAGACGCCCATCGTGAAGAAAGGGATGGGCGACGCGAGCATGCTCGTCACCCTTCTACGGCATCCGAAGCCGACGCGAAGAATGCCGTTGGATGCGGATCCCCTGCCGGACGAGACCGTTGCGTTGTTGAAAAAATGGGTTGATCTTGGCATGCCTGAAGGGGTCAAGCCAAAGGAGACCGACATCGCCATTGTCACCACGCCGGGCAAGTCGCGCAAGCTTGATATCACGCTGGCGACGAAGCTTCCGTTGCCGAAAGCTGTCGCAAAACCGGGGCAGACCGGGGCCTTGGAACTGATTCTGCCCGTTGGCCCGCTCGCACCGATCACCGCACTCGTTTTCAGCCCCGATGGCAAGCGTCTGGTCGCCGGTTGTTACGGCCGATTCGTGGTCTGGAACATGGAAACCGGAGCGGCCGAGAAGGTCGTCACCAATGTTCTCGGAGCGGTCAACGATATCCGCTTTTCTCCCGATGGCAAAACGCTGGCGGTCGCGGGTGGCCAACCCTCGGCACGTGGCGACATCCGCCTTTACTCGACGGACGACTGGAAATTGCAGGCCACCCTGGGTGGCCACCTTGACGTGGTGAACTCGGTTTCCTTTCGTTTCGACGGCAAACAACTCGCCTCCGCCAGTTTCGACAAGACCGTCCGCATCTGGGACCTGGCGACCAAGCAGACGGTGCTGAATTTTACGGGCCATTCTGATTTCGTTTACGGTGTGGCGTTCGGTCCGAAAGGCGATTGGTTCGCCACGGCCAGCAAGGATCGAAGTTGCCGCATGATCGATGCCGTCACTGGCAAGAGTTTCTTCACCTTCTCGGGAGGCGATTCTGAAGTCCTCACCGTGGCTGCCAAGCCCGATGGTACCCAGGTGGTCACTTCCGGCTTCGATGGTGCCTTATCGTGGTGGGATATTAAGACCGGCGAGCGTGTCCGACGGCTTGGAGGACACAGCATCGCCACTAACGAGATCGTCTTCAGGACCACCGGAGAATTTGCCGCCACCGCCGGAGCCGATAGCACCGCTCGCACGTGGGACGCCAAAACCGGTGCGGCATTGAAATCATTCCCGGTCGGCTCGATGGTCTACTCGGTCGCGGCACGGCCCGACGGCAAGTTCGTCGCATCAGGCAGCTTCGATGGGTTGGTCAGACTATGGGATGCCGAAGGCGGACGACTGGTCGCGACGTTTCTGTCTCTCCCTGAAGGCGACTGGCTAACGATGACGCCCGAGGCATTCTGCGCGGGGAGCGATCCGCTCGTTAAACTCGGCAAATGGCGCACGGCCGCTTCGGCGCAAACGCTGCCTCCGGAGATGATCTGGAAACCGACTTTGTCACCGAAAGATGTCGCGCGGGCTTTGAAACTGGAGAAGCTCGACGAACCGCCCTTTGCCGCTCCGCCAAAATGATGGTACAACTATCCTCGCGGGCCGGGCGACTTTAGGCCCCCCGTCCATAAGGATTATGATCTATTCCACCGGAGATTGCGATGAAGCGTATTCTTGGCCTGTCCCTCCTTGCTCTCTTTCTCGCTGCCCATACCTCGATGGCACAGGAAAAGACGACGCCTCTTTATCCACTCAAGGTCGGCAACAAGTGGACGTATAAAGTCTCTGGGGGCACCATCGAAGTCAAAGTGGAAAAGAAGGAGAAGTTCGCGGAAGAGGACAGCTACAAGCTCGAAACCTCCGCGGCAGGCAAAGTCTCCGGCTCCGAGAATGTCGTCGTCCGAGACGATGGAGTTTTCCGACTTGGCGTTAACGGCATGAAGTCCGACCCCGCGGTAAAATTTTTGGCCATCCCCGCCACCAAGAACTACAAGTGGGACGTCAAGGCGAAGGTCGACAAGCAAGAAATTGAAGGGACTTACGTCATCAAGACGGAAGACGTGACGGTACCCCTCGGCACCTACAAGGAAGCGACCCTTGTGGAGGCGACCAATTTCAAAGTCGCCGGCATGGATTCGACCATCAAATGCTGGTTCGTCAAGGATATTGGCATCGTCAAACTCGAATTCAAGCTGATGGGCCAGGAAGCGACGTTCGAACTCGAGAAGTTTGAGCAAGGGAAGTGACAATTGCCGCTTGCGGCGAAGCGACTAGACGCTCCGCCGCAAGCGGCACTGAGGAGATTTTACCATGTTTTCTCGTCTGATTGCCGCATTTCTTCTTTCCCTCGGCCTCGTCACGCTGTCGTTCGGGCAGACTTCGTACCCGATGATCACGCACGTGACGCCGGTCGCCATCCAGCGCGGCAAGACGATCGAATTAACGATTGATGGGCAGATGAACTTTCACGGCGTTCACACGATGATGGTGGAAGGGAAGGGAATCACGGTCGAGTCTTTGCCGCTGCCGCCCAAAAATGATGGACCGGCTCCTCAGGTGAAGTCGGTAAAAATGAAGGTCGGCGTTGCCGCGGACGCCGCCCTTGGCGTTCGCGAGTTTCGCCTCGCTTCCACGCTCGGCATCTCAACTCTCGGGCAACTCCTCGTCACCGACGATCCCGTCATCCTCGAAACGGGCGACAACAATACCCATGCGAAAGCCCAAGCAATCAGCGTGCCCTGTTTGATCTCGGGTCGAATCGAGGCCTTGGAAGATGTCGATTGTTTTCGCTTCAAGGCCAAAGCCGGCCAGACGATCACTTGCGAAGTCTATTGCGCCCGCATCGAAGATAAGATCCACGACTTGCAGAAGCACGCCGACCCGATGGTTTCGCTTTTCGACAAGGACGGCCGCGAACTCGCCGCCAGCGACGATGGTATCTTCGCCGACCCGCTAATGGCGTTCACGATTAAGCAGGATGGCGAGTACATTCTCCAGATTCGCGATGCAAAATACGACGGCGATCCGCGTTGGGTCTATGCCCTTGCGGTCACCGATAAACCTTACGTTTCGCAGATATTCCCGCTCGCGATGAACCCCGGCCAAGCAGTTACCGTGGAACCAGTTGGGTCGGCGAAACTCGCGCAGG
>JAIOQJ010000142.1 GCA_021413475.1 Planctomycetota bacterium
ACACCCAAGGCGGCCGTTTCGGCGATCGTTACATCCCCACGACGAGCCGTCATGGCGATCTGGCCGTGTATGCCGCCAAACGCTCCGATGGAGCAACAACGATCGCCGTCATCAATAAAAGTCTGGGCGGTGCCTGCGATCTTTCTCTCGAAGCGACTGGACTGAAAGGGAAACTGCAGATTTGGCGATTTGACTCCGCTTCGAATCAGGTCATCGAAGTTCCCACCGAAACAAACACGATTAACGGCCATCTTTCGTTACGTATTCCCTCGGCGTCGGCATCGATGCTAATTGTGAAGTAGGAAGACAGAGAACGCAACGTTTACCCGCGATGGTCGAGTCCACTCGGAGCGTGCGGGGTTCTCCGGGGCCGTTGCAATCGTTAATTCCCTCATATTCGAAGCCAGTTCAGGTTTCCGAGTTCATTTTCTTTCAGCATCAAACGTGACATCGCTTCCATCGACATGCATGATCTAGATTGCCCCTGTGCTCACAATTCGAGCGCGGTGATATTGCGGACACGGATAGTCCTGATTGATCCCTTCAATCAAACGGAAGGATGCCGATGTCGATCTCGACGATTTCGTTGTTCTTCACGACATTGGTTTTCACGGGCGGCCCCGAGCAGGCCGCTCCTCACGGCTTTCTCAATCAACCTGCCTATTCCTTGGATCGCAACGTCAGGCCGCCGGTAACTCCCTATCGACCGCAGGCAGGCGACGTCATTTTGTTTAGCGACGCGAACGTGTTGTGGAACGTTCTCTACGCGATCGCCTTGACCGGCGCACCAGGCCATACGGGTCTGGTCGTCCGCATGGAGGATGGCCGACTTGGCATCATCGAGGCCGGCTACAATGAAACTCTTTGGGTTCGGCTGAATCCACTCGACGAGCGACTTCCAATTTACAAAGGTATACTTTGGATTCGTCAACGGAAAACGCCCGTTTCAGAGACGGAATCGCGATTGCTTACCGAGTACGCGGAGACGATTAACGGCCGGCGCTATTCGGTCATCCGCTTGCTGACTCAGTTGACCCCCTTCCGAACTCGGGGTCCGATCCGGACCGCCTTTCTCGCGAAACCAAAGGGGTATCGCTCGACTTATATTTGTTCGGAATCAGTTCTCGAAGCCCTCGTCCACGCTGGCCTCATCAATGCCGAAACAACTCGACCGTCCGCCACATTCCCCCGCGATCTGTTTTTCGATCAATCGCCGAACCCGTACATCAACCGCCATCCTCCCCTCGCTTGCGATTGGGAAGCTCCCGCATTTTGGAATCGCTGCAATCCGTGAAGGCCCATCGCCTGCCATTTGACTACCAATAATGTCATGAACACTCCCTTTCACGATGAAGCTACTCGCTGTCGGATCGCGCAAGTCGCTTGGTCCAAAGTGCCTGTTGAGCAGCGACTGGCGTACGTCCGACGCTTGCGACATTTATTGGTCGATTTCGCGGACTCCCTGGCGCTGACGGTGACTCAAGACGTGGGCCGTCCCGCTGACGAAGTGCTGGCGACCGACATTCTCCCAACGGCCGACGCCTGGCTGTTCTTAGAGCGACGGGCCGGACGCCTGCTGCAGCCCCGCTCCGTGCCTCGCTCGGATCGGCCACTCTGGTTGATTGGGTCGCGCGATACCGTCTATCACCGCCCGCATGGAGTCGTTGGGATCATTGGCACCTGGAACTACCCTATTTTTCTAAACGCCGTGCCAATCGTCCAAGCCCTCATCGCCGGCAATGGCGTACTCTGGAAAGCTTCGGAACAGACACCGATGCTCGCGGTCGCCCTGACGGAACTCATTCAAAAAGCCGGTTTCCCGGCCGATCTATTGATCGCTCTACCGGCGACGCGGGAAGCGGGCCCGGAACTTGCGGAGACGATGATCGATCATCTCGTCTTCACGGGTTCAGCGCCAATCTGTCGATGGCCGCGCGGGCGGCCTGGTTCGGCGTGACACTCAACAAAGGCCAAACCTGCCTGGCCGTGCGCCGCATTTTCGTGGATCGTTCCGTCTACGATCGATTCCTTGACGAACTTCGACCGCTAGCCGCCTCCGCTCGACCGCTGGCGTTGATGCTCTGGTCGCAGGCCGAGCAAGCGGAACGGCTGATGGCTGAAGCTGTGCGTAAAGGGGCGAGCTTGTTGGGCGTGAGCGAAGTGCCAAAAGCCGAAGACGAGCCGCCTCGCTATCCGCCAACGTTCGTCATCGCGGCTCGCCCAGAGATGGCTATTTGTCGCGAGGCCTCGTTCGCGCCTGTTGCGGCAGTGATTCCGTTTAACGATTTTGATGAAGTGATTCACGCTCAAGCCGAGTGTCCCTATGCGCTCGGGGCGTCTCTGTTCATGCAGGATCTGGTCAAGGCGAGGGAGTTCGCGGCGTCGCTCGATTGCGGCTCGGTATCAATCAACGATGTCATCGTCGGGACCGCCCATCCCGCCACCCCATTCGGTGGCCGAAAGGCCAGCGGTTGGGGCGTTACACAAGGGGCGGAGGGGTTGCTCGCCATGACGACGCCAGTCGTTGTCGCTGAGCGTGGCGGCACCTATAGGCCGCACTACGCCTCCGCGGATGCGTCAAACCCGTCACTAACTCTGATGTTGAATGGGATGCTGAACTGGAAACCTGGCCGCAATTGGGGGCAACGCTGGAAAGGATTCTGGAAGATGTTCCGCAATTTGTTTGGATGAATCTAGCCGCTTGCGGCTTGGCGCTTGCTCTCACGAACGAAGAAGCTTCATATCGGAAGAGTGCACGCGCCAAGCCGCAAGCGGCTCAATTCTTACTTGTCCCATCCATTGGTCGGGACCAATCCGGGTGTCGCACGGCTCGGCCTTGCCTCCCGGACCGGCAGCAGTTCGGGAGCGCGAATCGATGCGATCGGATCGGCTCGCTTGTACTCGCCAACAACCGGAGCCTCTGGCAGCGATTGCTTTCTGGCACTCTGGGGATTTGCTTTTGGCGGCGTCTCGTTCGGAATTTGCTCGTAGCTAGCCGTCTGGATCGGGCTGACTTCGGGAATTTTTTCGATCGTCGGTATTGTGTTATTCAACGCCATCTTCGCCGTTTCGTTGCCCGGGTCGGCCTGTGCGGCCATCGCGAAGTGTTTGGTCGCCTGCTCGTGATGTCCGTTGTGATCCATCATGCGGGCGAGATTCAAATGAGCCTCGGCCGGCTGCATGCATCGGCTGAGCCAGGCATAGCCTTCTTCATAGCGCCCAACATGGGCCAAGGCGAAACCGAGGGTCTTGCGATACTTCCGATTCTCGGGATCGATCTTTGTGGCAGCGTGGAAGCAGAGGAGCGCGGCTTCGCGATCCTTAAAGCCGGCGCTAAGGGCATGCCCCATCTCGTGCTGGATGTCGCCCCGGGTCGGGTTCAACTTGGCGGCGCGTTCATACCATTCCAGGCACTTTTCTTTATCGCGCATCACGTGATAAAGCCGCGCCATGCCGAGCATGGCCTCGGTGTTCTTCGGTTCACGTTGTAGAATTTGCTGGAAAGCTTGACGGCCTTGTTCGAGAAGTTCGTCTCGTTCGCCGGGGCTGCGGTTGGGGTCGGTAGCTGCTTGAATACGAACGTTGCCGACCGCGAGGAAGGTTTCCACTTTGGCGGGCGTCTGATCCTTGGCACGCTTCTCGTCGCTTGGCTTGGTCGACATCGCGCCGAGCGGCGGCTCACCAGTGTTGTTGTGACGGGAGGGCTTTCGATCCCGCGTATGACTGCATCCAATCATTATGAAGAGGACGCCGCCGGCCAGTAGTCGTTTCCAGCGACCTTCCATGGTCTTCTATCTCCCGCGTCCTCGGTTCGGAACCCAGGACGACTTTACTGAAACTCTGCGATAAAGCTGGCCGATGCTTCGACCATCAGGTCGCGCGTAAGATGCACGGGTTGACGTCTGTATCGACAAATGGATTGAACAATCTCCAGCAAATCGCGGCAATCACTGGCGCGAGGGCTTCGACCCTTTGAATAGTAACGTTCGTACAGGTAGTCCACCGCTTCCGGGCAGACGTTTAGACCGAGTTTCCGCGAATATCCATTAAAGATTTTCTCGTAAACGTCTCGCGTCGGCGCGGCGATCGCCACTTTATGGCGAATACGGCGGAGGAAAGCATCGTCGACCAGGTCCTTTGGGTCGAGATTGGTGGAGAAGATAATGAGTTGTTCAAATGGGACTTGGAACTTCTTGCCGTTCGAGACAGTCAAGAAGTCATGGCGATCTTCCAGCGGCAGAATCCAGCGATTCAAAAGTTCCTTCGGACGGACGATCTGACGGCCGAAGTCGTCGATCAGGAAAACGCCGCCGTTGGCCTTGAAGTGAATCGGTGCCTGGTAGAATTTCGCTTCCGAATTGTACCGAAGGTCGAGCATGTCGAGTGTCAACTCGCCGCCCGTCACGATAACGGGTCGTTTGATCCGGACCCAGCGCGGATCGACCGCGCCGGAAGACAGCAGACGCCTGACCGTGGCATCCCCATCCTGGATCGCGTCATCAACTTGATCGTCAGCCTGATGCAGGGATGGATCGTAAACGGTGATAATATTGCCATCCGCCATGAATGCGTGCGGAACATAAATGGCACCGCCAGACTGGTTCATAAACTCGCCAATGGAGCGAGCTACTGCCGTCTTTCCGTTACCAGGAGGGCCATAGATGAACACCGATCGTCCCGACACAATTGCGGGGCCGATGGCGTTAAACAAGTCGTCGCTGAGCACGAGATGGGAGAAGGGAGCGATCAGGCTTTCGGGCGTGCAACGCAGTCCGGTAACGGCTTGTCGGTAACACTGTTCCACATAGTCATCAATCGGCACTGGCGCGGGGCCGACGTAGCCGCAGATTTCCATTGCTTCACGGGCGCGCTTGCGGCCCTGGTCCGTTAGGCTGAACTTGTAGCTGACTTCGCCGACGAGGTCCCCGCCCATCACTTCGATCTGCTTTTCATCCTTGAGAAACTTGATCGATTCGCGGATGACCTTGAAGGGGAGGCAAAGATAAGTCGCGAGATCGCGGCCGATCATGGTGCCGCGCATGTATACCACTTTGAGGAGCATGTCGCAAACGAACGAGAGCGACAAGCCAGCTTCCTTGAGCGATTCCGGACAGGACGGAGCTTCCGGTGCGCTGGCGGCGTCCCATTCGAAGACTGAAGCCTGTTTCATCGAAAAGCTCTCTCGAGTGGAGTTCCGGTTGCGGAGCAACCGGTCTACTAGTGGAATTCACCGCTTGTGGGCGTTCACTTACTTCTGCCATTTGCCGCGAGTGATGATAAACATTGCTGCCGCGCCCGTGAGCAAAGCAATGCCGACGATGCCCCCCACGCTACCGAAAAGCGTGCCCCAGAAGTTGCGAAACCCACTCCAGTAACGCTCCATCGAAAGCGGTTGGGCTGCCGATGCGGAGTCGGTGAATGTCGCCAGTACCACAAGGGCCATGATAAACGAGACACGGGTCATGGAGTTCAAGCTCGCAAATGCCGTCATGATTAAAGCGAGTGAGGCGTGAATTTCCAGTGGGACGCCCCCAAAGGAAACTCACGCCGTCCTGCTCGCGGTCACATCAACTTCGAGTGGGGCATCGATCAGTTGGAACCGGATCCTGATGAACTCGAAGAACTAGAACCCGTCCCGGAGCTTGCGCCGGTACCGCTTTGAGTGGTACCGCCGCCTCCTTGGGCACCGCCGCCTCCTTGTGTTCCACCACCACCACCACCCGAACCGCCGCCGAGCGTCCCACTATAGTTGGCACGTTGCGACAGGAGCGCGTTTCGAGCCGATACCCCGGCAATCCCAGTTTCCGCCGGATCGTGAATCAGCACCTCGAAGTTCATTGGACGACCCGAGGTCTGCGCGCTCAGGTATTTTTGGATGGCGACATTGCGCTTGGCATCCAGTTCCCGGCGGGCGTCGGGGAAATCTTCCGACTTATCCGGGGTATAACCCAGGTCGCGGGCCGTCGCGAGGAAGATCCGATTATCGGGCTGCGGCCGGCGACGGACAATCTGGTCGAGTTTGTCGTAACCACCTGGGTTCAGCTTGTCCGAACCTGACTCGAAGTGGTAATTCCAGATCGTCTGATCCAAAATTCGGCCGTTCTGCACCTGCGGCGTGAACGACGTGATTACTTCTTGCCGGGCCATGGCACCATATCGTTCCATCCGGCATGGGTCGACGAGATTGCGATAACGCTCGCCACCCGTGCATCCAACTGAACCAAGTCCCCCGGCCATGCACACGATGGCCAGAGTCGTTTTCATGAATCCCTTCATGGGTATTTCTCCTCCGTGATATTTGTTAATCGCGGATCATGGGTTGTCTATTGTTCATCGACACCCCGAAGGGAGCGATTTACTTATAACAGCCAAGAATCCCCAACTAACCCCTTTAGTTCTTCAAAAGCCCCTTCTGAATCTGGATCGCCGCTGGTCCGCAAAGGACCACGAAAATTGCGGGGAAGATGAACAGGACCAGCGGGAAAATCAATTGAACCGCTGTCTTGGCTGCCTTCTCTTCCGCAAGCTGACGACGGCGGGTACGCATCGAATCGGACTGAACCCGCAACGCCTGGGCGATACTCGAACCGAAACGGTCGGCCTGGATCAGGATGGCCGCCAAGGAACGCACATCATCGACACCGGTGCGAACCCCAAGATCATGCAAAACTTCACGGCGCGGCCGGCCCATCTGCAACTGCATGTTCGCGATCGAAAACTCCTCGCAGATCGTCTTCGCGTGCTCCTTCATTTCTTCCGTCACTTTCCGCAAGGCTGCATCGAGGCCGAGGCCTGATTCGACGCAAACCACCAGCAAGTCGAGAGCGTCCGGTAGGGTGAGGAAGATCTCCTTTTGACGCGTCGAGCGAAGATACCAGAGGCCGATCTGCGGCAAGTAAAACCCAAGCCCGCCAAAGATCACGATGTACTGAAACGCCTTGATCGAGAATCCATCCTTCAGCAGGAAGAAGGCCAGCGCGGGGAGCAAGCATACACCGAGGCAAACCATGCGTATGCCATGGTAGACCATCGGAGCGGTTTCGCTTCGGAAGCCCGCGTTCGCCAGCTTGACCTTCAACGCGTTCTTCTCGAGGGCCGACTGCGGCTCCATCGCTCCGCCCAAGCTCGAGATCGCCTCCTTTAGACCGCTAAAGCGTTTCTTCTCGTCGGGCGAATTCATGTCGAAATCGGCGCTCGAATGATTTTTCCCCATCCGTTCCAGCCGCTCTTCCGCATGGCTCTTCTTGCTGGAGAGCAGCGTCAGCGCTCCCCAGGTCAGAACCATGAAGACCAGAAAGACGATCAGCGGAAGAATCTCGTTAAAGGACAGTGCGAGCAGGATCACGGGTGTATCTCCGGGGAAGCGATCAACCGTCGGCCTTCAGCCAGCGGCGATCCGCCAAATGTTCGAGTAACCAGTTAAGTAATCCGATGCCGAATTCGCCAGCGTACGACCGAAGCGGCTAGCCTCCTGCAAACCGCACATAAACAATCGCTACACTTTGATATCGATGATTTTCTTAATCGCGTATGCTCCCACAATCATGAGGACGATGGCACCGATGCTCATCTTGACCCCTGTTGGATCCGTCCAGAGCAGACTGACATAATCCGGCTTCATGTGGAGCATCATGAAGAACAGACCGATCGGCAGGCCGATCAGCACAATGCCGGAGAGGCGGCCTTCCGCCGTCAGGGCCTTCACCTGGCCAAGAATCTTGAAGCGTTCGCGGATCACGTGGCCGATCCGGTCCAAAATTTCAGCGAGATCGCCACCAGTCTGCCGTTGAATATTCACCGACGTCACGAAGAAGCGAAGATCCAAATTCGGCACGCGATGGCACATATTGTTCAGGGCTTCCTCCAACTGGATGCCAAGGTTCTGTTCGTCGTAAACCCGGCGAAACTCCTTGGCGATCGGGTCGGGCATTTCCTCGGCGACCACATGCAAGCCGGCGGCCAGCGAGTGACCCGCTCGCAGCGCCCGGGCGACCAGTTCCATCGCATCGGGAAGATGGCCGGCAAAACGCTTCAGGCGCGAAGCTCGCTTCCAGTACAGCCAAATCCAGGGCATCATGAACATCAAGAGTGCCCCCACGGGGGTCACATAGACATTCACGAGCAGCATACTGGCGAAACCACCCATGATCGCCAGGACCAACGACACGCCGAAGAGCATACTCGGCTTAATGTTCACGTCGGCCTGCTCGAACATCTTCGACACCTTCATGAATTCAGGTGTCATTCGTTCGAGCAAGGTCTTGCGATCAACTTCCTGAAGCGCCTGTTTCAGGAGCATGTCGGCGGACGAATCCGACGACTTTCCGCGGCCGATTAGTTGATCCAGCCGTTCCGTGACGCGCTCGTTACTTGAACCTCGCATCAGGAATGCCACCGCGCCCACCAGGCCGGTGACCAGCACGAAAATCAGGATTGCCAGCATCATCGGGTTCATGGTGTCGCTCGTGGGGGCCATCTCAAGGGGTCAGAATTCAAATGCAAGGGGTCAGGGGTCAGGGGTCAGGGGTCAGAATGAACGCTTTGAGCGTTCTGTTCACTTAATCAGGTGAGCTTGACGCCTTTTGACTCCAGACGGTTCACAAACGTGGGACGGACGCCGGTCGCTTCGAACTGGCCGTAGGCACGGCCATTTTGATCGACGCCCAACTGTCGATAGCGGAAGACCTCCTGCATGATGATTACATCCTGTTCCATGTTCATCACTTCGGTGATGCTGGTGATCTTTCGAGGACCGCCCTGAAGGCGATTGGCCTGGATAATCAAGTCAACGGCCGAGGCGATCTGTTGACGCATGGCCTTCATGGGGAGTTCGAAGCCCGACATCATAATCATCGTTTCGAGACGGCTCATGCCGTCGCGAACACTATTCGCATGGAGCGTCGTCATTGAACCCGAGTGGCCGGTGTTCATGGCCTGGAGCATATCGAGAGCTTCACCGCCGCGGCACTCACCGACGATGATGCGTTCCGGCCGCATACGCAAGGCGTTTCGCACCAAGTCACGGGTGACGACGGCACCCTTGCCTTCGATGTTCGGCGGCCGAGTTTCCAGCCGGACCACATGGTCCTGTTGCAACTGCAATTCCGCCGCGTCTTCGATCGTCACGATCCGTTCGTCGGTGGGGATGAAGCTCGATAGAGTGTTCAGGAGCGTCGTCTTACCGCAACCGGTACCACCGGAGATGATGATGTTGAGCCGGGCCTTGATGCAGGCTTCCAGCAGCATCGCCATTTCGGGCGAGAATGCCTTGTAATTGAGAAGATCTTCCAGCTTCAGCGGGTTAGCACCGAAGCGGCGAATGCTGAGCGAGGCTCCATCAAGAGCGATGGGCGGGATAACCGCATTCACGCGGGAGCCGTCTGGCAAACGGGCGTCGACCAAAGGCGACGTTTCATCAACGCGCCGGCCGACTTTCGACACGATACGATCGATGATCTGAAGCAAATGATCGTTATCGCGGAACTGCAAGTCGGTCTTCTCGAGCTTGCCGCGACGCTCGACATAAGTGCTTTTGGGCCCATTCACGAGGATATCGCTGATCGTCGGGTCCTTGAGCAAGGGTTCGAGTGGACCAAAACCGAGGGTCTCATCAAGGATTTCCTCAATGAGTTTCTCGCGTTCCATCCGGTTCAGCAGCGGATTCTCGGTGTCGCACAGGTGCTCGATGACGCGCCGGATGTCCCGCCGCAACGCATCGCTGTTCAAGTCCTTGACGCGCGAGAAATCAAGACGCTCGACGAGCTTCGAGTGAATCTGCCTCTTGAGCTCGTCGTAGTTCTTGGTACCGCCTCCGGAGCCCGTCGCACCGGCGACGGACATGCTGGAACCGGGGGCGCGTGTCCCACCACCCATGTGGCTGACACTGTTAAGTTTCGAAAGTCCCTGTTGCAAGCGTGACATCGATTAAACCTCTGGCTGTTCTGGCGGCGCTTCTCGCGTCGCCGCTACTCTTGTGTCCATTCAACTAAACCAACCGCGTTTTTTGACTTGTTCGACGGTAATCGCCTTGCCGGTAATGGTCTGGGCCAACCCTTGAATGCTTTGCTGAATCTTGCTCTTGGGAGCGTGCTTGATCAGCGGCATGCCGGCGATTCGCGACGTCATCATCGGCTTCGAATCATTCGGCAACTGCCAAAAGATCGGCTTGCCGATTACTTCCTCGGCCTTTTTGATCGTGCATGATGTCGGTCGGCAGCAGAGCTTTGCTGAGATCGAGCACGAGGTGTGTGTAGCTGATCTTGAGCAAATTCAAAATCCGTTCCACATGCCCTTCGTGAATCGAGCTGACCTCGGACAGTTCCAACGGGTGCCGCAGAACCGAGATACCGGTCTCAACGTGTTTGACCAACGCTCGGCGCAGGTAGTTCATGTCCAGTCGTTCAATATTGCGGGCCAGATCAGCGAGGCTAATGTTCTCGCTGCCGGGCAGATCGATTGCAATATCAGCGTCGCCAAGGGCAAGATCGAGATCGAGCAAGGCAACCGAATTCTCCGGATCGGCCGCCAAGGTCGCGGCCAGGTTGACCGCGAGGCTGGTGCAACCGACTCCGCCGCGTGAGCCGAGGATCGAGATGACCTGGCCATTGGCCTTGGTGCCTCCCGACCCACCAGTGATCTGTTCCTGCTGCCCCGACTCCGAGAGGACCTTCCGCAGCGTCGAGACCAAGTCTTCGAGGCTGATCGGCGGCGTGAGAAAATGCCGGGCACCGCGCTGAAGCGATTGCAAGAGCGTGGCACTATCCATGCTGATCGTAATGATCGGCATCTTGGGATACTGAGCGGTCAGAAGCTGAATCATGCCAAGCGACTTTGGTCGATCGGCATCAAGGGCGACAATGACAATATCGGGAGTCGCTTGCTGGACCACATCGAAGAAGTAGTCGTAGCGAGCACATTCCGCCTCGAGCCAGACGAAATCGACACCGAGCAGCAAAGTCCTGAGAGACTCGCGGCTGGCTTCGTTCGGATCGACGATGGCTACGCGTTGCATCGACTTACCCTCATCTGGTGTTCAAGCGACTCTGTGAATCCCGTCCGTCGCCAGGTCGCCCGTTCACCGTGTCAACTCAACGATCTCATCGAGATCTGGGCGAGGACATCGGGAGATCTTTCGGAATACTCACGGCGGCCGGCAGATCCACCGGTCGAGGCAAGGTGGTTTCCGAATTCTTGATCGGATCGACCGGGATGACCGTGGCCATCCGAGGCGTGGTTGTCGCGGCTGTGGCACAAGTGCCGTTCGCGCACGCCCCATTGCCTGTTGCACAGTTTCCGTGGCCGTAGATGCCTGCTCCGCAGGGGAAGGCGGCCGCCGTCGGGCTATTTTTCCAAGCACCCTTATAGTGCTTGTTCTCGAAGACATTGCGTTGGCCGCGCGGCAATTCGAGCATTCCTTCGAGGTACATTTCAAAGTCGTCGGGCGAGCGCGACTCGCGGCCGGGCAGTTTGCCCGGGACCTGATTGCAATCCATCGGATCAACCAGGTGCGGCGTGACCAGGATAACCAGTTCGCTCTCCTGTTCCGTCTGCGACGTCTGGCTGAACAGCACACCGAAGAAGGGCAGTTCACCAAGGAACGGCACTTTCGTGGAGGTTGCCTGCAGACTCGTTTGAATCAGGCCGCCAATCGCAAAGGTCTGGCCGGCTTCCATGACGATCGACGTTCGGACCGACTGATCGTCGAAGGCAGGCACCGTCGTCCCACCCACGTTGATGGTGTTGTTGCCGAAGTTGACCGCGCGGATGCGGGGAGCGACTTCGAGATAAATCTTTCCATTCCCGTATACAATCGGCAGGAAGTCGAGCTCGGTGCCGACGTCCTGATAGACAACACCAGGGCCGGTGATGCCGGAGGTTGGCCCGATCGTGGGTTGCTGTCCACCGGACAGGAACCGTGCGGGCCGACCGCTTTGGGTCACCAGTTTCGGTTCCGCGATCAGCTTAGCGAGCCCTTCAACCTTCAACGCCTGAAGCAATCCCTGGAATTGAGCGGGGACAATACCCAGGACAAGGTTCGGCAAAGAGGTCGGCAACGCACTGACAGCACCCGGGATGATACCGACGCCCGTGGCGATGGTGTTGTTGCCCGCGGAGCCCGCGGTGCCCGTCAAACCACCGAGGACGCTACCAGCACTCACCGTCGTTCCGCCGAAGATGAAGCTGAAGCCTCGCTGCCGGGTCTTCGTGCGATCGACTCGGGCCACGGTAACATCGAGCTGCACTTGCTGCACGCCGCCAACCGTCATCGCGTTGACGACGTTGGCCGCACCGCTGCCGAGGACCGTACCGGCCACTCGAAGGACCGTATCGACATCCTCCGCACGGGCGACGTTGCCGGTGATGACCACACCGTTGCCGAACGGAATCACTTCAACGTTCGCGGTGGGTACCGCGCGTTTCAAGATATTCCGGAGCAAGTCGATGTCGGTCTGCACGACAACCTCGTATGTTTCTTTGCCGTTATCGGCGTCAGTCAGTTCCAGCCGGCTGGTGCCCTGCTGCTGACCTCGCAAGATGACGTAGGCCGGATTGGCCGCGTCCGCTTGCGCCTGCACGATGTTCTCTCTCTCGTTGAACACCTGCTTGATTAGCTTCTTGCTTTTCATTTGCAGTCGCACGGCTCCGCCCACGGGGACGATGACGGTGCCGCTGCGATCCAAGGGTTGAGCCTGCACGGCTCCGCCCATCATCAGGAATAGCGCGACGAGTCCCAGAAGGATTTGTCGTGCGTGATGTTTCGGGTGCATCCTATCACCTCTCTCCCAAGGGCGGCCGGCGGGCCCGCCTGTTGCGTTCCGTTGCCTCGCGTGAACCGAGCGGTTCACGCATTTCCTAGTCGATTTCAACATTCCCCGTCCTGTAGCCGTCGGGGGTTTCTTCAGGCCCCCGGCAAAAGCCGGGGGCGATTCGGACAACATCGTTAGATCGAGCGAACGGGTTTACCCTCGTCCGCCGATTCTGGCTTCTTCTCGATCGTGCCGGTCGAAGGCAAATCCTTCAACTCGTCGCCATTTCCATCGATTCGGCGGAATTCACCCGCAGAAGTTTCCAGGAACCACACTCGTTGATTGTTGATGATCTGGACGAATTTCCTCGGGTAGAGCGGCTTCTCCGGGACGAATTCCCGCGGGCTCGGTAGCTCTTCAAGCTTTTCCGGCTTCGGCGCGGCCACAACAACCTTCGGTTCGAGATCGACCCTTTCATTACCGAGGAAACCACCGAACACATGCATGTCAGCATGGATCTTTTGCACGACAAATTTGCCGTGGAGGTCGGCGGCGTTCCGCAGGGCTTTTTCGGTAACTGCTTCGGCCGGAACCTCTTTGGTGATGAAAAACTGGTCGAAGTTCTTTTGGTCGATCAAGCTGTTGACGGGCACATCCGTCTTGGCAATGATGACGCTCGTTGTCCTGACCTGAGTAACCGGGGCCTGCGCCTTGGCGTCTTCATCGATCCCGGGAATACGATTGATCACGCCAACCTTTTCATTATCCTTGCTGTGCTGATCGCGAAGCGTGAGCTTCACTTCCCCACGCTTCTCAGCGGCGGACAGATACAGAGCTTCTTTCGGCGACACGGCGAGCGAGACAGAGTTCACTTGAAGCACGGCTTCTTGCGAACCCTCTCGACGACGGCTCGAAGTATCCACCGCGAGCACCAATTGGTCGCGAAGCACATAACCCGAGGCCGCTTTGCCATTCGAGGTCGATTCGGTCAGGATCACATCAACCTGATCGCCCGGTTGGACGAAACCGGCGACGGCCTTCACACCGTCGATCTTGATCGCGTACTTGATCTTGCCTTCGGGCAACTTGATGCCCGCATCCAGCCCCACATCGGTCACGGCAAAGTAGTTGCCGGGCTTCAGGGTCCGGTTGACTCGCTTGCCCTTGAGGTCGTCGGCACTCGTGATGATATCCGGCGGAAGGTTGCCCTTGGGCATCTTCGTCGTGGTCAAGAGGTTCTCGAGTTCTTTTTCTTCCAGCACGGTGCCCACGGGAAGTTCCTTCTTCGCGACGATGACATCGACCATATCCGGGGCGTTGCTCCCGGAGAGCCTGGCGGTCAAGAACGCGGCCACCAATCCGCACCCGATGGCAACGACCATCAGGGTCATGTTTTTCGATTTCATAGTTGCCGTCCTCAAGGTGTTGTGAATTCGACCGTTCCTAATCGTCCGAGCGTCGGACGAGTCGCCACGGAACGCCCTTCGCGTTCCGAGCCCTCCTTGGCTTTTTGGTGATTTCGGTCAGCCGATCCGGGTCACCTACCCACGGATCAGCCAGGTTACTCAGTTCCAAGCGAACGAATCAGGAGGCAACGTCGACTGCCGCCGTTGCCGCGGATCTCCCAGGACACCACACTTTTTCCGCCATTTCAGCAATGCACGACGTCCGAAACGCGAAGGTTCAACGAAGTCTAGCATTATTCGCGTCTTGCCGAGTATCACAGGCACGTCGTTTTTTTCGACCATTCGGGTTATGACACTTCAATTTTTCCGTAAATAGCGAGGATGCTCAGAAGACGGGTTCCAAGGAATCCACGCTACTGACGGGTTGCAGGGGTTATTCCGAAACCTCCGCATTTTACCTTTTCTTCCCATTTCTCCGTCGCATGAGAAGTAGTCCGGTTGCTCCGCAACCGGTTTTGAAATCCGGTTGCGGAGCAACCGGTCTACCTTAAAGCGTCCCTTGCATGCCTCGGAAGATCAGGTAACCAAGGAACCCGATGCACAAGGGGATACCGTAGGGCAACCGATCCCAGCTACTGCGTCGAGCCGTGGCTCGCTGATTGGCAGCGGCGGGCCCCATCGTGGCCATCACCCGCAGGTCGACGAAGATTTCCTTGAAGTTGCTCAGGTTTTTCGAGAACTTGCGGCGGCAGACCATCATGATCAAGCCGAAGATTCCACCGACGATCGCACCGAGACAGAAAGCCCAGACGAGGATTTCGACCGCATCGCGGCCGCCGAAGAAGGCACCGATCCAGGCACCGAAGCCCATGAGCATCTTGACGTCGCCCTGGCCCATGCCGATGATCGCCAGCAAGGGAAAGAGCATCGCGAAGCCAATGACCGTGCAGAGCAAGGAAGCACCGATGCCGCCGACGCCCGCGTCGATAGCGACGCCGCAGGTATGGAGCAGGCCGATGATCCAGCCGCTGAGAACGAGTGATAGGGTCAGCCAGTTGGGAACCTTGAACGCCCAACCGTCGATTACCGCGGCGAGAACCATGCCCGCGCAGAGAACGACAATGGGACCAAAGTTACGCGCTCCTTCGCCGGCGATCGCACCCCATGTGACATGACTGAGGAATGCGAGCAGAACGAAACCCAGTGCGAAAAACGGCACTTGGGCCAATTGCAGCAGGAACGCCCGGTCGATGCCGAGATCGTCCGCCACGGGAGTTTGCGCGGAAACAGGTTGAACAGTGGTCGTAGATTGCATGAGAGCGGTCACCTCGTAAAGAAAAAACAACGAGTCGTGGCCGTGGCTCTCTTCAGAAGGTCGCAATCCCAAGTTCCACGTTTCACGCACGCTGATTTCTTCGGAAACCAGCGTGCGTGAAACGTCGTACCTGGAACTTCGCTCAACTACCGCCAGCGGGGGTGGCTTTGCCGGCCACGTTGCTGAAGGTGTTGTTGGCGTTGGAACCAAGGGTGGTAATGGCGGCGATGCAGACCACTACGATGAGTGCCAGCATCACGGCGTATTCCACGGCCGTGGGTCCATCTTCCTTCTTAAGAAAGCTCACGAATTTCCGGGTCAGGTTGCGCATCATGTCGGATCTCCTGGAACGTTAAAAGAATTCGTCAACGAGGTTTGGACTGTCGGTTGGCCTCAAGGCCCAGCAGCAAGGTTGCCTTCAGGATCCCGATCCACCGCCGCCATTGGCGATGGTGGTATTCAGGCTCACGTTGGCAAACGTGTTGTTGGCATTCGAGCCGAGGGTCGTGATGCCGGCGATGCAGACTACAACGATTAGTGCAAGCATCACGGCATACTCGACCGCCGTCGGGCCTTCTTCCTCTTTCAGGAAGCGAACCACTTTGCGAGCGAGCTTAGCGAACATAGCGTCTCCTCCGGCCGGCACGGAGCCGGCAAAACCGTTACGGACCTTATTCGGTCTGGGAAGTACACCCGACAGACGGAGGGGTTGTTTTCGCCACCAACGAGATTAACGAAAACAACACAACGGATGAACCAGATCGGATGTTCCATAAGGCCGAAAACCGTTCTGCGAGGGGAGCCCGGTTTTCGACTCGGGTCATTCAGTTGCCTGTCCGACCCGTTCACGCAACAACCTTAGAGCGTGTGTTCCGACCTGTCAAACCGACGCAAGCGCAAATAACTGATTTCTCCGCGAAATTCTCGCATCAGGAGCTATTCTCCCACCTGAATTGATTGGACCAGAGACGGGGCGGGAAGGGGAGTGAATGTGCATGAAAATAGGGCGGTTGCCCGCCCCGTTGGTCTGAAGAATCGTTATGATCGGCGTGCATTACGGCGGAAAAACCGCTATTTTCGTAATTCTCCGCCCATGGGACCGACTTGCCCGTACAAACCCGCCAAGATTTGGTGAAGTGCGGTGTAAGCCCCCTCATGGCCCGCTGAGGCCGGCGCAAACCGAACGTTCTTCTCAAGCAACGCCGTCGCCAGCTCTTGTGCCGATTTGAACTTGCCCAAATTTGCGGGAATGAGCAGCACCGCGTCGGCTTGTTGCAGGAAACGGACGCTCTCTTCCAGATTCTTCAAATGTCGTTTCGCCTCGACGTTCGCGGAAAAGGAAAGGCTCTGCGCCTGATCCGAGAGCATTCCAGACAAAAAATCGATTTGCTTGAACAGGTCCTTCGCTGTATCCCCATCAGGAGAAACACCTTGCGTTGCCTGCTTGTACATCTCCTGAAATCCCGTTTCAATCTGCTGGCGGACCTTTTCACTTGTCTCTTCCGGCTTCAATTTCGTCAACGACGCGGGCCAAGCGACCTTCCCATTCTTGAGCATCGCGCTGGAGGTCCCCGTTCCTTTGGTGAAATTTAAATGCTTCAACTGGTTCTCGTCGAGCGGTGTTGGCGGTGCTTTCTTGATCTTTTCCACATGGGACTTCAATCCATCGAGAATCGTATTCAGTGCGGCCCCTGACGAGATCTCTCCCGCTGTCGGAGCGGTCAGAGCACGCGTGAGATCTTCTTGCTTCTTGACGCCTTCATTGGGTCGTCCCGGTTGATCCATTTGCGCCGCCCAGCGATCAAACGCTCGGCGGGGTGCCTCTTGCGGCACCGGTGCGGGCGCGTAAACGGGAGCCGGATTAACGTAACGCTGGTTGAAGTTCGAGGAATACGAGCCCGAGTTACCGGAAACGTAGCCTCCGGTGGACATACCAGAATTTCCAGTACCGGAGGGAATATACAGCGGGTAGTACGGATTGAAAGGCATGACGAATCGACCCTGTGCAGTCTGTACCCACGCGACTGGCGGGCCGCCGAATGGGGAATAGGGCGTGATCATGATGGCGATGGGAGCCGAACCGTACGGTGAGGCCGAAGACATGCCTCCCGTTGTCGGTCCCGAGAGTGGCACGCCCCCCTTGGAATACTGAGCGTGAATGGCTGTATCATTCGCGATCGCCAGCATACAGACCAAAACCCAAGGTAGACAACGCATGGCCGCTCTCCCACTTGAAGGCGTCGAGTTCGATGATGCTATTTTAGCCGCGATTCGCGGTGAGTGAATCGGAATTCTGTCGGGGAGGATTGGTTTTTCGATTCGTGCTGGCAATCCATCTTCCCGTCCGGATAATTGTAAACGCTCGATCCATTCACCACATGAGGTAGCCATGCACGCACTCTTACGATATCTGCTCGGCTTGATGTTGCTTCTCGGCGGAACGATCCAATTGCGCTCCGAGCCTCTTCCCAATACCAAGCCGCTCACCGAAGAAGGCGATCTCGCGGCCTTGATGGTCGAGGGAATCAACAAGTATCTCGAACGCGAAACGGCTGCCTCGGTCGAGAAACGCAAGCAACACTGGAAGCTCGATTTTACCTCGAAACAAGCCTTTTCTAAGTCGGTGGAGCCGAATCGAGAGCGTTTGAAGAAGATTCTTGGCATCGTCGATGAGCGGGTGAAGTTCACCGATATCGAATACGTCGGCGGGCCGAATTCGCCTGCTCTCGTTGCCGAGACCGATCGCTACAAGGTTTACTCTGTTCGTTGGCCGGTCCTTCCCGGAGTGGACGGCGAAGGGTTGCTGCTGGAACCCAAGAAAAAGCCGATCGCCCTGGCAGTTGCTATTCCTGATGCATTGCAGACACCCGAACAATTAGTCGGTCTGGCTCCAGGGATCCCGGAAGACTCGCAGTTCGCCCGGCGACTGGCGGAAGACGGCTATCGCGTCGTCGTTCCGGTGTTGATTGATCGCGAAAATGAATACTCGCAAAATGACCGTCTGAGGCGGTTCACGAACATTCCGCATCGCGAGTTCATTTACCGGATGGCGTACGAAATGGGCCGCCATTTGCTCGGCTACGAGGTGCAAAAAATTCTCGCGGTCGTGGATTGGTTCAGCCTTGAGAAAGACCATCCCCCCATCGTTGTCTGCGGTTGGGGCGACGGCGGCTTGCTGAGCTTTTACGCGGGAGCCGTCGATACCCGCATCAAGGGCACTCTCGTCAGCGGTTATTTCGGCGAACGCGAAGGGTTGTGGAAGGAAACCATCGAGCGCAATGTCTGGCAGCTTCTCACCGAATTCGGCGACGCGGAGATCGCCATGCTCTACCTGGATCGGGCGTTGGCAATCGAGATTATCGATGGCCCGGCCATCAGCGGATCTTATCCCTCTTTGCAGCCGAAGGCCAAAGGCCTTAAAGCCGCGCCCGGCAACGTGGAGCCGAAGCAGACCAATCCGAACGCGGAATTCAAGCGATTCGAACGTCTGACCAAGGATCGAAAATTCGAAACGCCAGGTTATTTGCTGACGGAGGTGACCGATGGCCGACGCGTGCATCCCTTCTCGCTTGCCTTCCTGCACGGGGCCCTCGGAATCAAGCCCGAGATCGTCAAAACCGCGATGCCCAAAGACTTGCGCAAAGAGTTCAATCCCGAGCGTCGCCAGCGCCGGCAATTCGACCAGATCGTCAATCACGTCCAGAAACTCTGGCACGACAGCGAACTGGTTCGACCGGTTCGTTTCTCCAAGGCCGATTACTCCTCACCAGAAAAATACGACAGGTCAGTCGAGCCAATTCGCGATTACTTCTGGGAAGAGATCATCGGCAAGCTGCCGGCACCGACGTTGCCGATGAATCCAAAATCACGCGAGGTGTACGATACGCCGAAGTGGAAGGGCTACGAGGTCACGCTCGATCTCTATCCCGACGTGTTCGCGGAAGGGATCCTGCTGTTGCCCAAGGACCTGAAGCCGAACGAAAAACGGCCCGTCGTCGTGTGCCAGCACGGCCTGGAGGGCCGGCCTCGAGACGTGTGCAATCCGCTGGAAAAAACCAAATACTACAACTCGTTCGGGGCGCAACTGGCCGATCTTGGCTACATCGTGTTCGCGCCGCAGAACCCGTATATCTTCGAGAACAAGTTCCGCGATATTAATCGCAGGGGAAACCCACTGAAACTGTCGCTCTTCTCGTTCATCGTCCAGCAACACGAGCGGATTCTCGATTGGCTATGCACTCTGCCCAACGTCGATGGCGACCGCATCGCCTTCTACGGCCTGAGCTACGGCGGAAAGACGGCCATGCGCGTGCCGGCCATCCTCAAGAAGTATTGCCTGTCGATCTGTTCCGGTGACTTTAACGAGTGGATCGGCAAGATGGTCTCGATGAACCTCGACCGCGGCTACATGTGGACTCGCGAGTATGAGATGTACGAGTTTAACCTCGGCGAGACGTTCAATTACATGGAAATGGCCGCCCTGATCGCCCCGCGGCCGTTCATGGTCGAACGCGGCCACGACGACGGCGTCGGTACCGATGAGATGGTCGCCTTCGAGTTCGCCAAGGTTCGTTATCTATACGCGAATCGGCTGAAGATCCCCGACCGCACGACCATCGAGTTCTTCGTCGGCGGGCATGTGATTAACGGGAAGGGGACGTTTGATTTCTTGAAGCAGCATCTGAAGTGGCCGGGGAAGTGAC
>JAIOQJ010000143.1 GCA_021413475.1 Planctomycetota bacterium
TTCGCAAAGCCTAACCTCTGGGCTTGGGAAAGCGTCTACCCGAGCCCAGAGGTGAAGCTTTGCGAACCTCTGGGATCTGCTTTACGCCGTCTTCTCCCTCGCCGCCTCTTGCAGCGCCAGCAACTCGATCGCCATCTCACGCAGCTTGTACTTTTGAATCTTCCCTGACATGGTCAGCGGAAATGAATCGACGAAACGCCAGTAGCGCGGCCGTTTGTAGGCCGCCATCTGCTCGTCACTGAAGGCAATCAATTCGGCCTCGGTGGCGGACATGCCGGGGCGGAATTTGATCCAGGCCATCACTTCTTCGCCGTAGCGGATGCTCGGCACGCCGATCACCTGGGCTTCGCTGACCGCGGGGTGCTTCTCCAGAACCGATTCCACCGCCCGCGGCGCGATGTTCTCGCCGCCGCGGATGATCAGGTCCTTGAGGCGTCCGGTGATCCGCACAAAGCCTTCGTCATCGATCGTTGCCTGGTCGCCGGAGTGCATCCAGCCGTCGGCATCGATCGCCTTGCGAGTGGCGGCCTCGTCGTTCCAGTAGCCGTGCATGATGTGGTAGCCGCGAGCACAAAACTCGCCCGGCGTGCCGCGCGGCACCGGCTGATTGTCTTCATCGCGCACGGAGATTTCGATCTGCGGAATCGAACGGCCGACGCTGCCGCACCGGCGTTCGAGCGTGCAATCGCGCGGGCTGAGCGTCGAAAGCGGCGAGGTTTCCGTCATGCCGTAGCCGATCACGATCTCGGGCATGTGCAAGCGGGAGACGACTTCTTTCATCAATTCGATCGGGCAAGGCGAGCCCGCCATCATGCCCGTACGCAGCGAAGTCACATCGAAGCAATCGTACTCCGGATGTTCGAGGACGGCCCGATACATGGTCGGCACGCCGTATAGCGAGGTACACCACTCGCCTTGCACCGCTTTCAGCACATCGAGCGGATTGAAGATCTCGCCGGGGATCACCATGCAGGCCCCGCTGATGGCGCAGGCCATCGTCCCGAGAACCATGCCGAAACAGTGGTAAAAAGGGACCGGCACGCAGACGCGATCTTTCTCCGAATAGCCAAGCCCCAGAGCCATGTGGTTGGCGTTATTCAGAATGTTCCGATGCGTGAGCGTCGCCCCTTTCGGGAAGCCCGTGGTACCGGAGGTGTACTGAATGTTGATCGGATCGGTCGGGCGCAGCGTGGCCGAGCGTTGCGCGAGTGTTTCGTGATCCGCCTTCGGTCCGTCAAGCAATTCCCGCCATTGCCGGTTAAAATCGACACAACGAACCAGTTGCGGGCACTCAGGGCGCACGGCGTCGAGAATCGGTGCATATTCGGTCTGCTTGAAGCGATCGCCGTGGAAGAGCCAATGCATGCCCGATTGCCGCAAGACGAACGCCAGTTCATCCTTCCGATTGGCTGGGTTGACATTGACGAGAATTGCCCCGACGCGAGCCGTGGCATACTGCACGACGACCCACTCGTACCGGTTCGTCGACCAGAGGCCGACGCGATCCCCCGGCCGAACGCCGTGAGCGATCAACGCGGCCGCCAGTTCCGAGGTATCGTTCCAGAGTTGCTCAAAAGTAATCCGCCGTTTGCTGGAACAATCGACGATGGCTTCGCGTTGGGGCAAACGCGAGACGGTGCGATGCAGATTATCGCCGATGGTTTCGTCGAGCAGCGGCACCATGGGATCGCCGCGTTCGAGGGAGAGGTTGTGCGACATCGTGTCACCGTGGTTTGATGAAGAAGTTTGAACCACAGAGACACAGAGTCACAGAGAAAGCAAGAAGAGAAGCAAAACGTGGACGGGCCGCAGCCAAAGAATTTGGGCGACGGTGCCTTTGACGACGACCACGATCTCGTTCCAATCTTGCGGCTTGTATTTCTTCAGGTCCTTGTACGGTCCGGCCACGAGGTAGTCGCGAACTTGCAACTGCGGAGCCCGCACAAACAGGCCGCTGTCGGCATTGACCGCCGCGCGGAATTCGAGACGCAACTCGAAGTCTTTGGGGAACTTGGCCGTCGTCCAGAGTTGGGCGATCCCTTTGCCGGGATTGACGACGATCATGCCGTCCTTCGCCGTGTAGCGTTTGTCATCCGATTCGGTTTTGCCATCGAACGTCGCACCGGTCTTGTAGCCCCAGCCGGTGAGGTCTTTGCCGTTGAAGAGCACGGTTACGCCTGGTTCGGGCTTGGGGTCCGCAGCGGGCGCAGTGGAAGCGTATAGGACTAAGGCGAGGCAGGGGAGAGATAGGAGGGTGCGGAGCATTGGGGTTTCCTTGGAGAGTTTGGACGGATTTCCGTTAACCCGACGCGCTAGCGAGGGATTCGGCCCTCCCTCGCTAGCGCGTCGGGTTAACGGACGTCGGCCGTCCGGTTAAGAATAAAAAAAAATCATCACGGCATCGCCTTCACGGCCCTCAGTACGAACGTCGGGTTCACGGCCTCGAACCGCAAGGCCTCCATCTGTTCGACGCTTCGTGCCAGATTCACGAGCAGGACCGAGACGTTCGGCGAGAGCCGTTTCAACGCTTCGTAGGTCGATCCCAACATTTCGAGTGTAGCCACGTTCAGCACCAGTCGGCCGCCGGGGCGAAGCACGCCGAACGATGCCTCGACCAGCCGGGCTACTTCGCCGCCGTTGCCGCCGATGAAGATGGCGTCGGGATCAGGGAGGCCCTGGAAGACGGCGGGAGCGGTGCCGAAGACCGCCTGCACATTGCGGATGCCGAATTGCTCGGCATTCGCGACGATCAGGTGATAGTCGGCCGAGTCTTGTTCGATCGCGTAGACCCGGCCGGGTTCCACCAGTTGGGCCGCTTCGAGAGCGACTGAGCCACTGCCGGCACCGACGTCCCACATCACGTCGCTCGGTTGCAGATCGAGTTGAGCGAGGGCGATGGCCCGCACTTCCGCCTGGGTGATCAGGCCCGTCTTCGGCCGGCTTTGGGCGAAAACGTCGTCGGGATTGCCGAAGCGCATGATGTGCCGGGCGGCTCGGCGAGCATCGGGGCGGCCGGGCTTTCGCTTGAGGATCATCACGTTGAGCGGGTCGAAGTTCATGTTCTGGATTTCATGCAACTCACCCTGCGTAATCCGTTCGTCGGGTCCGCCGAGGTTTTCGCAGACATAGGCCCGGAAGTAATCGAGCCCGCGCACGAGCAATTCGCGGGCGATCCGCGGCGGGGAATGGTTTTCGCTGGTGAACAGGCCGACGGTCTCGGTGGTGCGGATGCGATCGAGAACATCATCCAGCGAGCGCGTGCTGAGATCGGTGAGATATGCTTCCTCCCACGTCTCCTTGATTCGGGCAAACGCGAGTTGCATGGAGCTGACGTGCGGCAAAACCTCGAAGCGATCCTTGCCGAGCCGGTCGCAGAGGTAGCGGGCCACGACGTAGAAGAGGGGATCACCGCCAGCCACGACGACCATGCGTTTCTGGCCGAACGAGCCGCGCAGTAAATCGACGATCTGTTGAAGATCGGAGCCGATACGGATCCGTTCGCCCGTCAGTTCCGGCAACAGCCGTAACGCTGCGTCAGAACCGAAAATCATCTCGGCGGAGGTAAGGATGTCGCGACCGTGCGTGGTCAGCCCGGCGAGCCCATCGCCGCCAACGCCGACAATATGGATCTTGGATGTCGTGGGAGTCATGGAGGAAATATATCGGAAGAGCGGTACACCCGCGAGTCGCAGTGCCAGAACCAAAGAAAATTAGCCACGGATTGAACACGGATCAAACACGGATGAAATCCATTCTAAATCTTATCCGTATTTATCCGTGTTTCATCCGTGGCTAAAATTGGTTTCGCTTATTTCGAACGATTACAATTCGGTATCCGCGAGGGCGACGATCGCCTGGGCCCATTTGACGTATTTCAGTTTGGCCAGATCGCGCACCGTCTTGACTTTGAAGGCTTTCGCGAGAAGTCCCCAATCCCTCGGGCGGGTTGCCACTGAGAAGCTGATCGATCTGGCCGCCCAAGCCGCCGGGGATCTTATCCTTGAGAAAAGCAATCACGGTTTCCACCGCCTTTTTCGCTTGCTCGGATGCGATGCCTGATTTCTGTGACACCAAGCCGATGAGTTCGTCCATGGTTGCCTCTGGTAGATATGTCGTGACGTGTAGCGCTCACGCTCATTCTGGTCAACGCGCGGCGGATTTCAAGCGAATCGGATGATTTCATCTTAGGTCGGGCCGAGTCTTCGATGCCCGACGGTTATCATTACATCAACTTTCCGACAATCACACCGTCGGGCCTCGAAGACTCGACCCGACCTACGAGAGAAGCGAGCATTCCCTCGATATTTCTTGCTTGGTCTTAGCCCCGGATGGGGCGACGGAATGTAGCCACGGGTGGAGCGAAGTCCGCCTTGCGGACAGAGCGAAACCCGTGGAAACCAGACGCGTATGCAACTCGCCCCGTGAGGGGCGACGGAATATTCCTCCGTCCCTCACGGGGCGGAATGGGTGAACGATTTTCATCCACGGGTGCTGCTTCGCTTCACCCGTGGCTACATTCCGTCGCTCCTCCGGAGCTAAATGCAAAACCCAATCAATAAAATGAAGTCTTCTCTCAGAAATACACCGTCGGGTCTCGAAGACTCGACCCGACCTACATTTTCGTATCGGAACTCGGCAACCGCTTTGCCAATTCCGGACGAAATTCAATGAGTTCACTCGCCGTAAACCGTAGCGTTTCGACGTGCCGATGATGCGTCATTGCCAGGTGTACGACAACCTCGACGGGCAGTTCTTTCTCAGCGAAGGAATCGTGCAACGCCAGGGCGTAAACCATCATTTGTTCTCGATACGCGGCGACGATTCTCGCGATCGAATCGCCATCTGTCTTCCAATCGACGATCTCCAGTGATCCGTCGGCGGCGCCGTTTAGGCGATCGAAACGGCCGGTGAGCGTCCAATTTTCGATGTCGAGCGCGAACGCGACTTCGGCTTCACCATCGGCGGAAAGCAATTCCTGGAAAGCGGGAACGAGCTTGCCGCCCGCGGGGTAAATTTGCTGGAGAACTCGCTCGGCTCCGAGCGCGATTGCCTTGGTCAGCGACGGATCGTCTGCCGATTCTGCGTCGAATTCAGCCTCCTCACCACGATTCCGCCCCGCGAGCAGCACGGCCTGGGACTGAATCAGCCGTTTACGCACCGCCAAATCGCTCGGCAGTGCTGGGCCCAGTTCGAGCAGGCGATGGACGAGCGTGCCGATCGGCTTGCCCAGTTCCGGGTGTTTCTTGAGATCGCCTACCTCCATCAAGAACGCATCGATTCCGCCGACGTACGGCTTGACGTGGTGGACATTCGCGAGCGCCCAATCGACCCCTTTCTTATGGTCATCCAGGAGCTTCGCGAGACTCGTCACCGGAATATGCCGGCGGCGCGGCGATTCGGTGATCGGTTCGAGATCAAACTCCGGCACCTGCGGTTTTCGGCCCGGTTCTTCAATGATTTCGGTCGTCGCCGAGCGGACGACACGGATGGCCAATTCGGAGTTCGGAACCTTCCACTGCCCCGCCTTGACTTCATCTCCGAAACCGAACGTCTGGTGAACCCATTCCTGCCAAGTATTCTTGTACGGCCAGGTCTTTCCTTTTTTTCCTTGTCCCGCAAGAAGCAACACGCGCTCGGCCCGTGTGATGGCGACGTGGAAGATGCGGGCCTCTTCCTCAACCGTCAGAGCTTTCTCGACTTTCTGGAGCCCCTGTTTTAATAGGGGATGGATCTTGTCCAACGGTTTCTCCGGATCGCGAAACGAGAAGACCGGCAAACCGTGAAGCGTCCGCGCCAGTTCCGAATCTCGCTCCTTCGGTACCACATGCTGGAAGCGATCGAACAACAGTAAAGAACTACCCTGATTCTTAAATTGCCGCTCCAGGCCGACGACTGCCACGACCGGGAACTCGAGCCCCTTGGCGGCATGAACGGTCATCACTTGCACGGCATCGTTGTCGGGTGGAGTCAGTTCCGCCTGGTCTTCCTTGGTGGCGTCATCGACCAACTCCGTCAAACGACGTGCCATGTCGGCCAGTGAACCGGGCCGTTCCGTTTCCATGTCGCGGACGGCCTGAAAGAACTGGCGAAGATTGGCGAGAGCGCGGTCGCCTTCGTCGGCATCAGCGTAAATCGCCCAGGCGGCGCTTTCGTCCATCGCGATTCGCAAGAGGTCAGCGTGTGGCAGACGATCAACGGCCTGCCGCCATTCTCCCGACGGCCCCAGGCGTTTCGCGGCCAGGCGAATTCGTTCCTTTCTCTCCGTGGGGAGTTGAGCGAACGCCTTCCGCAGAAGTTCGAGCGGGAAATCTTCCTGGTGCAGACGCGACTCCACGTGTTTAAGATCAATCTCGCTGAGATCGGCTCTTGGTTTCATTTCGTCATCGAGATGCGAAATCAGTCTGAGGGCCTGCAACAATTTCTTGCGGCCGAGAGTTGAGAGAAACATCAATTCGGAATCGTCGAGTCCCGCGAGTGGGCCACGCAGCACGGCGAAGAGGGCGAGGTCGTCCGACCCATCGGATAGGCAATTCGCGAGGCTGACCAGGTCGCGAACTTCCTGCCGTTGCCAGAAGCCAAGCCCGCCGACGAGTTGGTACGGCACGCCATGCTGGCGGAGCGTTCGCTCCAGATTCGTGAGATGCGTATTGCGACTACGCAACAAGATCGCCATCTCGCGCCAGGCGAAGCCCTTCGCCGCATGCAAGTGCTTCAACTCTCGGGCGACCAAGTCCAATTGATTGGCATCGATCGCGACCGCATTCTCTTTTTCGCTGTCGCCTTCTTCAGACGTTTCTTCCGGCGATTCATCCTTTTCCTCGGCCGCTTCGGGAACGAGATAGACGACTTCGGCGAACCCCTCCTTCGTCTTCAAACCCGCTTCGAGATTCTGATAGTCGAATCCGACATTTTCGAATGCCGTGTTCGAAAGCCGATCAAGAACGCCGATCGGGCACGGGTCCCACGATCGGTAGTTTTTCTTCAACCGCATGCGTCCTTGCTTTTGTTCCACGGTCGATGCGGGTGTTTGGCCCTGCGCTTCGAGATGCCGATCGTAGCAGGTCGACTGCCGGTCCCGTTTCGATTCCGCGTTGCCCGCGGCGATCAGGTCCTCGACTCGCGCAAAGATCGTCGGATCGGCCCGGCGGAAGCGGTAAATCGATTGTTGTGGATCGCCGACGATCATCAACTTCGGCGAACGCACCGCCTGCGCGGGTTCCTCCCCCGCGACACGAGAAATGATCGACCAGTGCTGTTCGTTGGTGTCCTGAAATTCATCAACGAGCACGAAACGGAAATGTCCGGTCAGGCGGCGAGCATGATCGCGATTGTCGAGAACCTCCGTGAGCCGTTGAGCGAGAAAATCGAAGTCATAGAGGTTCTCTTCGCGGCAGAGTTCGCGGAAGTGACGATACGTCTCGCGATAGATCGAGATTAGTTGGTGAGCGAATTCGGTGTCGCTCACGGCGACCGGTTTCAGCGGCCATCTAGCGATTAATGGAAGCCAAAACTGTTGGAGGTTCTCGAATTCCTTCGATTTTGCGACGCCCTTCGCCACGAAACCCTGCGATCTCGGCTCACCCTTCTGATTGAAGAGAGTATCCGCCAATTTGGGAAATACGATCTCGTAGGGCAGTTCGAAATCGTTGACGATTTCACCCAAACTCGCGATGGTTTCGGCAATCGTCTTCCCTTTGTCTTTCAAACCAATCAACTCTTGTCGGGCGGATTCGATTGCTTCAATGAGTTCGGGCTTATTCTCGTTGAATTCTCGGATCGCTTCGGCCGCTTTCCGACAACTCTCTTCGTTCAGCAGGCTCAGCCAATCGAAAAGCTCCAAATCCGTGAACGTCTTCAGCGATGTCTCGCACCGACCAGCATCGCTCGCGGAATTCAGTAGGCTCGACAAAATAATCTCAAGATCCCACCGCCCCTGCGTGCGCGACCACGCTTCCCAGCCAATCTGAGCGGGCGACCCCGCGACGAGGTTCTGCTCGGTGCGGCGAATGGCCAGCGCGATCAGATCGGAGCGGTTGATGCTCTGGAGGATTCCAAAGGTCGGGTCGAGTTGCTTTTCAGCGGGGAAACCGTCGAGCATCCCCGAGGTGATGGCGGCCCGCAATAGACGATGGCAGAGGGCGTCGATCGTGCCGATTGGGCAGTCCGGCAATTCGGCGAGACGTGCCTGCCAGTAGGGGCGATCCTTTTCGCCGGCCGTGTCTTGACACTTGGTCAACGCGCCGTGCAGTTTCAAACGAAGATTGGCCGCCGCCTTGCGAGTGAACGTAATCGCCACCAACTTGTCGAGGGTGAGCATTCGATCGTGCCCGAGATCATCGTGCAGGATCTGAACGATGCGTTGAATCAGCACGCTCGTCTTGCCGCTGCCGGCATTGGCGCGGATGGAAATACTCCGCGACCAGTCGAGCGATTGTTTTTGTTCGTCGTTGAGCTTGTCGAAATCGGGGCTGGATTGCATGGCGATCTTTCTTGGTGCGGAACACGAATAACAAACGTTGGGCGGTCCTAGACTTCGAGCCACTTGGCGTTTTCACGCTTGGCTTTAGAGCCCCGGATGGGGCGTCGGAATGTAGCCACGGGTGGAGCGGAGCCCGCCTTGGCGGGCGGAGCGGAACCCGTGGTAGACTAGAGAATCCCCACTTCGCCCCGGTAAGGCAACGCCGTGACGGATTTTATGGGGGCGAATTCAGCATCATTTTTCGGAGTTCTTTCTTTTCTTGCGACGTCAATATCCGGATTTTGGGGTCGCCCAATGGCTTCTTGTCGGGGTTGGGCGGAC
>JAIOQJ010000144.1 GCA_021413475.1 Planctomycetota bacterium
GCGGATGCTTCACTGGCGGCAGCCTCTGCTGAACCCGGGAGGCAATCATTGATCGCATCCGCCAGCCAAAGACGTAAGCCGTGGCGGTAACGATAAACTTGCCAGGCATTCGCGAGCCGGCTTTGAAGGAAGTGGCGCGTGACCCATTCCCGGCTGTCCGGCCGGAGTTGCCACCAAACCGTCAGATCACGCCAGGTCATCAGCGAAGCCGGCCCATGTGGCTCGTTTCGCGCACCGTTCATATCGCTGGCGGAAATACCATAAACCAGCACCCGAGGGGGTTTGCGCGTACCGTGCAAAACGGCATGCCAAATCTCGGTCGTTGTTGCGCCTGGTAGACCCATCGCGTAAACATGCTCGATCGGCCGACCTTGCCAGTTCATACCGACGAAGTGATCCGGGTCGATTCCTTCAGATACCGGTGATCCACCAACGACGATCAAATCGCGCTGGCGGGAATGGCAGGTTCGAATCTTCTCTCGATAATCATCGACCGAACAACGACGCCAACGATCGCGTTGCGACGCAATCAGCGCGTCGAGGCTCATTAGCCCAATCAATAGGTACGCGAGCACGCGCCATCGTTTCCAACGCGATTTGGATAAAGCAGATGACAAGGAGTCCCTTCCCGTCGATCCGAAATTGTCCATGATTTTAGACGTACTTACCCATTATCGGCATCTTTTCCTAGCAACTTGAAGGTCCAGGCACTCCCGCCTTGTAAAGGCTACGCATCTCCTTTCTCGGCAAACGTCTTCTCAATCATTTGCCGTCGATAGGCAAAGATGCGTTCGAGTTGCTGGCGAACCCAAAGCTTGTGAAGTACCCAACCGAACGGCCCGTACCCAACGTCGTACGTGACCTGATCGATCATTCTCACTCCGCCATCGACCGTTTCGAACGAGTGTTCGTGATACCAGAAGCGGTAGGGACCGAAGCGTTGCTCGTCGGCGAAGTAAGAGTGTTCGCGTACATGGCGAATCTCCGTCAGCCAGCGAATCCAGATCTTCGGTAAGATCGAAATCTGATACTCGTAAAGTTGCCCCGCCTCCATTTTGACGGGTGGTTCGCCAACCATCACGAATTTCATATCGGGAGGCGTCAATGCGTTCAGATTGCGAGGCGTCGAAAAGAAGTCCCAGACCTGCGCTAGGCTCGCCGGGATGATTTGTTCTTGGCGGAGACGGTGAAGCATGTAGATTGCCCGTTGAAAAGACTCAAATGACCTCGGCGATCTCATTGCCGAACGCCCATCGGAACGGCTATTCTATGTGTACCGTTTGAACAACCTACTCTCCTCCTTTCTAGGGGACACCATGATTCGGGGCCTTTGTTTCTCGCTCGCTATTCTCGTGATCGCTTCGTCGATCGCGTCGTCAGCCGATGAGAAACCCGCTCTCGCGGAGGGGAATTACATCGTTTACTACGCGTTCAACTCGTCCGCGCCCGAACAGGCATTCTGTCTAATCAAGGTGGAGAAGAAAGGCGGCCGTCTCAAGGGAACATACGTAGCTGGATCTCCGAAATTGACAGCGGAGATGGAGTCGTTCGCCGTCGATGGCCGTAAGGTCGATATCGTGTTCGATCTGGGCGGCCGAAAACTGTCGTTCGAAGGCTTCGTCGATTCCAAGGATCCGAAGTCCGCTCGGGGCAGTTTTGGCGACGATAAGTTGCTCTCGCGAGGCAAATTGGTGGCAACGGATAAGGACGAGATCGAGAAGGATGTTCTCGTCATCAAGGCCGATGTCCCCGATGATTTTCTGAAGGCCGCCAAGTTGAATCAGACCGTGCAGAGTCTGAAATTCCAAATTCAGCGGGTCAAGGGCGAAGAGGCTCGCGAGGAATTGAAGAAGAAGCTCGCCGAGGCGGAAAAGGAAGCGGCGGCCGAAGCACCCGCGATCTACAAGGCCATCCTGGAGAAGCAGGCGAACAATCCGGTTGTCGTCGATTCGGCTATTGGGCTCATGCGCCTGGCGGAAAAGACCGCCAAGCCGGAAGATGCCGCGAAGTGGATCAAAGCGGTCGAAGCGTTCACCGAACCACACGGCACGCGCTTTCACCTTGATGCCCTGGTGAAATGCGGCGACGCCCTGCGAACGCAAAAGGGCTTCGAGGTCGCGGCACTCGAAGTCCTCAGCAAAGCGGAAAAGTTGCTTACCGAAGGCACCGTGCCCGCCACTCAGGTCCGCGTGCTGAAGTCTCTCCAGAGCGCTCAGGAAAAAGCGGGCAAGGCTGACCTCGCCAAACAAACAGAAGTCCGGCTCGTCAAACTCGAAGAGCAACTCGACAAGGATTACCTGGCGAAGGTCCCGCCATTCAAGCCGCGTGCTTTCTCGGGCCGTAAAGGCAAATCGGAACGGGTCGCGGTGTTCGAACTCTTCACCGGTGCCCAGTGCCCGCCCTGCGTCGCGGCCGACGTCGCCTTCGACGGACTGGTCAAAGCGTACAATCCCATCGACCTGATCGCCATCCAGTATCACATGCACATCCCCGGCCCTGATCCTTTGACCAACCCAGATTGCGAAGCACGCTGGGCGTATTACCAAGAGAAATTCCCGATGGCGATTCGCGGTGCCCCCTCCACGGTCTTCAACGGCAAAGCCGAGGGCGGCGGCGGCGGCGGCATGGCCCAGTCCGAAAGCAAGTTCAAACAATACCGCGACATCATCGACCCTCTTCTTGAAGAAGAGACCACCATCAAGCTAACAGGCAAAGTCACGACGAGCGGCGAACGCATCACCGCCAAGGTCGATGTGAGCGGCGTCAAGGAACCGGGTGAGAATCTGAAGCTCCGCTTCGTCCTGGTCGAGGAAAGCATCAAATACGTCGGCGGCAACGGCATTCGTTTCCATCACCATGTCGTGCGTGCGATGCCCGGCGGAGCCGAAGGCACGGCGATCAAGGAAGACAAACTCTCGAAGACGGTCGAAGTCGATCTCGCGCAGTTGCGAACCAGCTTGAAAAAGTACCTGACCGAATTCGACGCCGACCGACCGTTCCCCAGCAGCGACCGCCCGCTGGCATTCAAGAACCTGCGGCTGATCGCGCTGGTGCAGGACGATACCAGCCGCGAGATTTTGCAGGCGGTGCAGTTTGATGTGGCGGGGAAGTGAATCTGTTCGGCCCTTTCGAAGCGGCGGCTAGAAACCGCCGCTACGCCGAACGCAATTCGCGATTTTCCGGGAGGTTTCATGTTGAGACGCTTCTGGCGCATGTGGCGAGCCAAGGCTCGCCTTCTTGCCCCGATGGATGGACTAACCGAAAACGAGTTTGTTGCCCATGGATTTTGCTTTGAGGAGTTTTCACGATGGAGCCAATCCGACCGACCCAATGTTCCCCCTTACGATGCTCTTGCGGAAGTCTGGCACGCCGTCGCTTACAAAACTCAGCCCGATTATACGCAGTTTCTACAGACCATTGCTTGGTGCCGAAAGACGGAAATACGCTCAATTCTGGAGCTCGCTTGCGGGACGGGGATTTTGACCAAGCGCCTGACTGAATTGACGCCCGATGTCGTTGGACTCGATTCAAGCGAGCGAATGTTACTGCGAGCCAAGGATTACTGTTCGTCAAAGCCGACGATCCATTTCACGCGGTCAGATTTCCGCGACTTTAACATAGGGCGACCATTTGATATCGTAGTATGCGCTTCCAACTCCTTGAACTACCTGGAGCATGTGGCCGAATTGGCAAGTGTGTTCCGGTGTATAGCGCGGCATCTGCATCAAGGGGGCCTATTCGCCTTCGACACAGTCACCACAGTGGGTATGAGAACCCTTAATGGTGCCCATTACCATGGAGATTTTTGCGGGAGGCGACTAGTCATTCGCTTCCAATACGATCCGCTTCAAAAGAAGGAAAAATCCACGGTGTATATGGCAGAAGGTAATGAGATCCATCGGCGGATCCCCATCGATCCCGCGGATGTAATCAAGGCGGCGGCGTTAAGCGGGCTCGAAGTAGTGGACTATTTTTCGAGTGCCCTTACTCCCGGCAGACGGTATGTGGGAATGCATTGCTTTTTTGTACTTTCGAAGAGTGGATGAACGTTCTGCGTCAGTAGTGGGTCAGGTCTTACCGCCTGTTCCAGCACTCGACGCTGGAACATACGATTTCGGTGAAAGAATGCGATAGGCCACGCTTGGTGTTCGTTCGATAGGCATGGTACGTTAACACCAAGAGAAAGCCGATCGATGCCGGATCTGGAGAGGTACGCGATGACAACAAAATCGTTGGAACAGCACATCGAAATAACCCCAGGCATTTCCGGCGGCAAGCCTCGGATCGCGGGGCACCGCATCACGGTTCAGAACATCGTCGTCTGGCACGAACGGATGGGTGTTTTGCTTCAGTCGAATCTGGAAGAACGCTGCGTTCGGGTTAGCTTAACCCCAACGGAGGTTTTTCCATGTCCCGGCAACGTCGTCATTTTTCCGGCGCCGAGAAGGTTGCCATCCTGAAACGCCATCTCATCGACAAGACACCGGTCTCCGACCTGTGCGATGAACTCGACATCTACCCCAACCAGTTCTATGGCTGGCTCAAGGAGTTCTTCGAGAACGGCCACGCCGCCTTCGACAACGGTCGCAAGTGCAAGGCTGTCGAAGACGCCAAGGATAAGAAGATCGAGTTCCTCGAGGCCAAGCTGCAGCGCCGCGACTCGGTCATGGCCGAGCTAATGGAAGCCCACACCCAATTAAAAAAAGAGCTTGGGGAGATCTGAAGGGCCGCTGGGTCCCCCACGACTCACGCGATGAACTCGTCGATTTCGTCCGTTCCTGGAGCGACAAGACCGAGATCCCGGCTTGTCGCTTCTTCCCCTGGATCGGCATCGGCCCCAGCAAGTTCCACGATTGGAAACTTCGCTTCGGCCAGGTCAACGAGCACAACGCCTGGGTGCCGCGCGATCACTGGCTCACCGACGACGAGAAGGAGCGGATCTGCTCCTTCGCCCGCGCTCACCCCTTGGAAGGCTATCGGCGTCTGACCTTCATGATGCTCGACGCCGATCAGGTCGCCTGCAGTCCTTCCAGCGTCTACCGCGTCCTCAAAGGCGCGGGGCTCCTGGCCGGCTCGTCGCCCGCGCCCACTAAGAAAGGGACCGGCTTCGTTCAGCCTCTACTGCCCCACGAACACTGGCACGTCGATGTCAGCCACCTCAACATCGCCGGCACGTTCTACTTCCTTTGCTCGATCCTCGACGGCTGTAGTCGCTTCATCGTTCACCACGAAATCCGCGAGAAAATGGAGGAATCCGACGTGGAAATCATCATTCAACGCGCCCGCGAAGCCTTTCCCAACGCCAAGCCGCGCATCATCTCCGACAACGGCCCGCAGTTCATCGCCAAGGATTTCAAGGAGTTCATCCGCATCGCCGAGATGACCCACGTCAAGACCTCGCCCTACTATCCGCAGTCCAACGGCAAGATCGAACGCTGGCACAAGACCTTCAAGGGCGATTGCATTCGCATCAAGGTTCCGTTATCCGTTGGCGAGGCCCGCCGCCATGCTTCCGAGTACGTCGAACACTACAACACCGTCCGCTTGCACTCGGCCATCGGCTACGTCACGCCTCGGGACAAGCTCGATGGCAAGGACACGGAGATCTTCGCCGAGCGCGACCGCAAGCTCGCCGAGGCCCGCGAACGACGCAAGCAACTCCGCCAGGCTCAACCGCAGCAGGTCGAGTGTCAACCGGCTTTCTCTCAGCGCCCGGCCATCGACTTCGCCGCCGTCAAGTCGTTGGTGACCATCGCCGCCGTCCTGCAACTCCTCGGCTGCGAGGTTCAGGCTCGCGGCGCCCAGCACCGCGGACCTTGCCCCCTGCACGGCTCGACCTCCGGCACGAGTCGCTGCTTCTCGGCCCATCTCGAAGGCAACATGTTCCGCTGCTTCAAATGCGGCCAGCAGGGCAACGCCCTCGACCTCTGGGCCAAAGCCACCCAGCAAACCCCCTACGACGCCGCCATCGACCTGTGCGAACGGCTCCACTTTCCGCTCCCCATTCTCCACCCAAACCGGAACAGGGAAGAGGAACCCGTGACTTCTTCAAACCAGAAAAGTACAATCACCTCGCCCGATCCATGAGTCACTAACTCAACCAAGCGATTCTTCCAGTTCAGGCTGAACCAGGACATGGGTAAAAGCGCCGACGAGATCTCCGCAGAATACGATTTACCACTGGCCGATATCTACGCTGCTCTGGCCTATTATTTCTACCACCGAATCGAGATCGATAGCTCCATTGAAGAAGGAAATGCCTTCGCGGAGGAAATGCGCCAACGCACTCCCTCGAAGATTCGCCAAAAGCTCCAGGAACGGAAGGAAAATGGGGCCGCCAGTTAAATTTTACATGGATGAGCACGTCACGCGGGCTGTGGTACGAGCACTCCGTCAGCGCGGGGCCGACGTGCTTACTGTGCCGGAAGCCGTCCTCCTCGGTGCCACCGATGAGGAACACTTGGAGCGGGCACTTGCCGAAGGACGCGAAATCTTCACGCAAGACGACGACTATCTGCGATTGCATGCGACGTGAATTGAACACGCAGGAATCGTCTACGCACCGCAAGAAACTTCGATCGGCGATATCATCCGTGGCTGGTTGCTAATCTTTCAAGTCTTGGACGCAGTGGATATGAAGGGGCATGTCGAGTTCTTGTGACTGGCCTGCGGCCAATTCGCGATGGATTTGATCATGCCGGATTCATTTGATCTTGAACACCCCAGTGTCCACGATCGATTGGTACTGATCGACAAACTCTGGTGCAGCTCTCCCGATTCGCTTGAATCGCAATATGTTCTCGAATAGCAATTGGTGAAACCCTTTCTGAGGTGCGCGGAAGCAGAGGCGGAGACGGCAAATGGACATTCCCCTTTTTGACAACAGCAGCCTGGCTCCAGAGTTGGATACTCGCGTTCGCTCGGAGTTGCGCGACAATGAACAATTGCTATGGGTTGGGCAACCTCGTCCCGGTCGCTGCGCGCGTCAGGCTTTGCCGATCGTTCTGTTTGGCATCCCCTGGACAGCGTTCGCCCTTTTCTGGATGGTGGCCGCTTCCGGAATGCTCTTTGGCGGTGGTGGCGGGCTCGGTGCGATCGGTATCATTTTCCCTCTTTTCGGTTTGCCTTTCGTCTTGATCGGGTTGGCGATGCTCAGTTCCCCATACTGGCTGCGAAAGAGAGCGAAACGCACTTGTTATGCTTTGACCAATCGACGTGCGATCGTTTGGAAAGCGAGCTGGTTCGGAAGTGTCGAGGTGAGATCCTACGGTCCGAATGAACTGACAAAGCTCCGCCGTGTGGAGTATCCGAATGGGGAAGGCGATATCGTGTTCGAAGAAACCACCGTCACGTTCGGCCGCGACGCCGATGGCAACCGGACGGCCCAAACCAATCGCAATGGTTTCATGGCGATCGAAAACGTGCGTGCGATCGAAGAGCTATTGCGAAAGGCATTGCAGCCCATTGAAGGCGACGCCACCCCATGAACTGATTGTTTTCAGGCAAGGTTCTCAGAAATTCCCTTTCGTCTCACCACCCGATCTTGGCACGTGATGGGTCGGTACGTTTTTCAATTTTCGTTAACGATTCTCCAGAATCCGATCCTACTTTGTCACATTCACGCCTGGACATTCTTTGCCGCGAACATTATTTTTACTAAGTCGATAAACATAGTGTTGTTTGTGCCTTCGCTTGCCGATAATTCGATCAGTTGACAAGTTTGAACATCCTGCCGAGTAGCTTTCACGAACGTCCAACGCCATCGATTTTCAGCACTGATCGCAAATAGTGTCACCGTAGTAACTTAAGGGAGTTATCCAATGTTCGCCGCAGGTTCATCTTCTCGTTTCGTTCGCGCACTTGGCGTGGCCATCATGCTCCTGACTGGTCTGGCAAGCAGCGGTTGCGGCAAGAAAGCCAAACCGCAATCCATCACCGGACAGGTGCTCATTGAAGGCAAGCCGCTGGCACAGGCGCAGATCGTGCTCGTGCCCATAGGAGATAAGGTCAAGCCGGACGCCCCGCGACCTTCTGGCTTTTCGGATGAGGAAGGTCGATTCCAACTCTCCACTGTTGCTACCGAAGGCGAATATGCCGTGCTCGTGCAGTGGCATCCGCTGGTGGAACTCCCGGGACAAGAAGTCCAAGCGGGACCTAATGTGTTACACGCGCGCTTTGCCGACCCGGACCAGACACCGTTGCGCGTGAGCGTGGCAAAGGGGACATCGGAACTGCAACCATTCGAAGTTAGCCGGAATTGAATCTCTCGTAAATCCATTCACCCGAATTCTTGAAAAGGAGCCTTTGATGAATCGTTCAAACTGCCTTCGCCGTGGAGGCTTCACGCTGATCGAATTACTCGTGGTCATCGCGATCATCGCCATCTTGATTGGCCTGCTGCTGCCTGCCATTCAGAAAGTACGCGATGCGGCCGCACGGACCAAGTGCGCGAACAACTTGAAGCAACTCGGTCTTGCGCTGCATAACTTCCAGACTGGCCTGGGCCATTTCCCAAGCAGCAAGCGACCCACGACCGTGCGCGTGAGTTGGACCGTCGAAATGTTGCCCTATATCGAACAAGACAATCTCATCCGCAGTTACGACCAAAGTTTGAACTGGGATTCCGGCACAAACTTGGCCATTACAAAGCAACAGATCAAGATTTTACAATGCCCATCCGCCCCCGATGCGAATCGGTTGGACGGTAATCCGCAGGCTCCCGCGG
>JAIOQJ010000145.1 GCA_021413475.1 Planctomycetota bacterium
ATAGCGATGACACTTACCACCACCAACATCTCAACCAGCGTGAAGCCACGCGGGACGAATCGAAGTGAAGGCGCAGAGGGAGAAAGGCTTTTAACCATGGATCACTGCGAAATTATACACTCATGCGAAGCAAAATGACCACAAAGCTTATCGCCGAATAACCTCTTGCCTAGCAAAATATACAACTCCATATATTAAATATGAGGCAGCCGTGTTACGCATTCGCGATCAATTTATCACCATGAGATCACCAATTCCCCTGAAATGTCCTCCGCCAGCAGGTATTTGCCCAGATCGTCGTCGCATACTTTAGGTTTCACATGCGGGCCTTCGAAATAGGGGTAACTGCCGTTGTTCACGAAAGATATGGCCCGTTTCTCGAACTCGGGGTAGAAACGAAGTTTGGCGTTCTTTAGGCCCACGATGCGGAATCGGCGCTTGAGGCCGATCATTTCCGCGGTCTTCTCGTAACACGTGACGACGCCCGACTCCTGCTCGATGAAGACTCGGCACTCGCGTCGCCAGGCACGCGGCATGCGGTAGCAGGCGCGGCCGTTGACGAGGTCCGCCTCGCATCCTACGAACAGCGGCGCGCCTTGCCGCAGCTTGATTCGCATCTCGACCGTCATGTCCGGCACGTAGCCGGAGAAGAAGAACGAGTTGTCATGGCGGGCGATGCAGGTGATCGGATCAGGCTGGCCGGGCGTGCGCTTCTTCACGGAAAACTCTTCGCCCAGTTCCGCGAGCGCCATCCGCATGAGCACTTCGGCGTGGAAGACTTTCGCGCCGTCGTCCTCGGTCGGCAGATGGCCGATGCCGGAGATGAGATCGCCGCCGATGTAGTCGCTGGCGCTGGTGCCTCGGACCCACGCCGCCGCCCCGCCCTTCCAGGCCGGGTCGCGACGGACGATCGCCGCCGTGCGGGTAGTTCCCTTGCTGTCCGTCACCGCCGCGAGCTCTTTCGTGCCGGCGTCGCCAGACTTGCCGATGACCGCTTCGATCCCGCCGGCATTAATGATCGTTCGATGCAGGCTTTGTCCCGGGTAAGGCTCGTTGATCAGCTCATCGACATTCGTCTTGAGCACGACCGTCAGCTCGCCGGAGATTTCCGACTCCGCCCGCAGGTTCAGCATCTCGAGCAGTGCCGGATCCGCATGCCGGATCGGCCCGTAGAAGATCACCCGGCCGCCCTGCTTCACGAAATCCATCACGGCGCGATTCACGTCCGTTCCGGCATCGGGAACAGTCGTCACCAGCACCGCGCCGCGATAAGTGGCCGGGCTGGATTTGATGCTCTTCACGAAGTTCGTCGTCGAGACCACCGTGTTGAGCGGCAGCCCGCGCTTGATCGCCGAGCGGATGTACCAGTCGCCGAAGAACATCTCATCCGGCCGGGGCGATTTGGCGAACATCATCTGGTGATATTCCGCGAACGGGTAGACCCAGATCACCGGCGCCGGCTGATCGGGCTTGTTCCGCCGGCCTTCCTGGATGTGCGGAATGACTTCGTTCGGCACCTGGTCCGGCAGCTTGCCGTGCGAGTCGTCGATCGTCAGGAAGTCGATCTGGTCCGCCGTCGTCGTCTCGCCCTTCTCGTTGATCCGGCCGACAGACATCGGCATGTAAATATCGTGCGACTCGCGGCCGTACCGATCGAGCCACGGACTGTTCTGCCACCACGGATCGTGCGTGTAGAACCGGAACGGAAACTTCCCGCCCGGCGGCAACTCCGCGATGTGCGACATGTACCCCGCCAGCTCCAACCCGAAATCCCCATTGAGCGCCGCCCAAGGCGAGTTCGGCGGCGGCTCCATGTTGAAATCGCCGCTGTAGATGTCCGCCAGCGGTACGCCATCCGATGCCAGATCGATCCCCGTGCTGAGATTCGTGCCCCGCGTTTCAATCCGCAGCTTCGGACATTCCTTCCGGAACAGCTTCCAGAAGTTCAGGATCTTCTCCCGCACTTCCGGCCCTGTCTCCGGGCTGAACTTCCGCCCGTCGAACAACGGCCCGCGGGTCATCCATGTCTCAAGCCCGTACCCGAACCCGTTTGAGAACCAGATGTAATCGAACCCCATGTCCGTCATCATGTGCTGCGCCTGCCGGCCGAGGAACGTCCCCATCGGCGTGCCCTGCGGAATGCCCTTCGGAAAGCCGGCGTAGACCTCGTGATCTTCATTGAAGGTCGCGTAGCACGCCGTGAAGCTCTTCGGCCCGCCGGTGTCGGCCAGCATGATTTCCGGGTGCAGCTTGTACTTGAACGGCGACTTGGCAAACTCGCACCCCGGGTCGAACGTCTCTCCCACCCGCACAGGCAACCCCGTCATCTCATGGCCGATCCGCTTGATCGCCGCGACGATCCGCTTCAGATCACGGAACGTGATCACCGCCGGATTCTCCTTGTAAATGTACGGCCGACTGTGGATCGCCTTCCCTTCCGGATCGCCCGGCACGTTCCAGTGCGGATTGGCCCCGCCGATGTACCGCGCCCACTCGATCTCCTCGTCCAGATTCCCCTTGTACGTCAGGATCTCCGACCCGTCCGCCGTCCACATCAGCACCGACACCTGATCCGCATCCATCAGCAGCGGCCCCCACTGCCGGAACACATGCCGACACACCTTTTCGATGTACGCGTCCGTCGTCTCGTAGAACGGCTTGGGACTCATCTCCAGCGTGACATTGCGAAGCTTCTTCATGGGGAACCCTTTGGTCTGAACAAGTTGACTGGCCACTCAGCGGAATCGCAAAACTAACACACGCGTCTATTAATTCAACCGAGAGACTTCCCCCCAAGGGGCACCCCGCCGGCCGTGCGGGAAATACTTTTGCACCCCGATTTCCGCAAAATTGATCAATTCCCCGAGGATTCCGCGAATTTCCCCCGGCCGATCACCACCCAGCACCACGGTTTACCCACACAGAACCACGTTGCGCCCTGATTTCATCAGGAACAACCCAGATTTTACCATTCGACGATCACGCTGGTCGCTGTGCGAGCGGATGGGAGGTTTGATTGCGGATTTCAGATTTCGGATCGCCCGATCGCCCGACTGCCGATCGCAAATCGCAAATCGCAAATCCTATTGACTTGTCAAAGAGCCCCGCGGCCCCACGACCCCGCGGCCTTCCCCGCCCGCGCAGAGACGCCCGAACATGATACGAACATTACCCTAAAATGTCAAGGAAAATCGGCCGATTTTCAGGCCCGCGATCTGCCCGCCCTCGCCCCGCTGCCCCGGCCCCTACATCGCCAACCTTACCAGCGCAAACCTCACCCGCGGCGAAGCCAGCGGCGGCGACTCCGGCCTCGTGCCCGGCGTCACGAACTGCATGAATTCCGGATGCATCCCGCGCTCGCGGTCCTCCCACGCCGACGGGTCGATCACCCCGCACCGCTCCCACGTCTCCCCCGGCCCCCACGTCCGCAGCGGCACCGGCTTCGCACCCTTGCGGACCAGCGGAACGCGCGGAATTTCGTTCTCGTACACGTCGAACGCCCGGACGTGTTGCGCGACGTCGTTCACCCCGCTAAGATCAGGCCCCTGCACCGCCGCCGCGCCGACGTTGCGAACGATCACCACGATCCGCACCTGCCGCTCGTCGACGACTTCCACCATCCACAACCCCGCCTGCAGCCCCTCCCGCGGCTCGCCCCATTGAATGCCCCTGGGCGAATTAAGCATCACCGGCCCCGGCAGACAACCCGCCAGGCCGACGAGCCACAAGATCGAGATGAATTGCAGGATGGATTTCAGATCGCACCTTTTTCGGTGGGGACGAGCCATGATGATCGATCTCAGCCGACAACGAAACAACGGCCCAACCCTACTTCCGTGGCCGGCTGCTGATCCACACACAAACCCCGCCGAGCAGCAACACAGGGAACCCCAGCACCGCACAAAGCAACCAAACGCTCGACCCCTCCAGCGGCCCAGACTGCAGCTCCGGCAAACTCAAGACAAACCCCGCCGCCAGAAGAATCACCCCCGGCGCCAAGCACCCCCACTCCGTGCGATTGGCATTGCGTTTGGCCTTGGGTTCGTAGTCCATGGGGGTAGGATAACGGCTGTCGCCGAATGTAAAAAAATTGACTTTTCAATTTACCCCGAGTCGGAGGCGGCGCAAGTAGTATGCGTTGCCGAGTCAGATGTAAGTGACTATTCTGACGCCAGCGCCGGGAGGACATCGTTGTATTCGAAATGGCTAAGAACGCACGATTTCACATCCTAATATCTCCGCGACGCTTGAACGGAAACTTACAAAATGGAGAAGCGATACCAAGTCTTCGTGAGCTCAACATTTCGCGATCTTACGGCGGAGCGACGCGCCGTTATTGAAGCCCTTTTGGAAATGGACGCCATTCCGGCCGGAATGGAGTTGTTCCCCGCCACCGATGACGATGCATGGACATTAATTCAACGCGTCATTGAACAGTCCGATTATTATGTGCTCATAGTGGGAGGGCGTTACGGATCGACGAATTTGGAAGGCCTGAGCTACACCGAACGTGAATATGACTTCGCTATTAAATCAAATGTCCCTGTGCTCGCATTTCTTCATGAAAGACCAGACGAGATTCCTGCCGGGAAAAGCGAACTTGACCTAAAGGCTCGTGAATCGTTGGCGGCCTTCAGGAAAAAGGTGGAAGAGCGGCACCATTGCAAGTATTGGAAAGATCCGGAACAGCTTGGCAGTAGATTATCTCGCGCAATGCTTCAGGCAGTGAAGGTTCATCAGCGCATCGGCTGGGTGCGCGCGGACGAGGCGGGCGGTCCTGAAACTCTCGCAGAATTAAATCGATTGCGGCTAAAGCTCGATCACCTTAACGAAGAGTTGAGGAAAAACCGTGACGAACCGCCGAAAGGAAGTGAGCAACTCCTTCAAGGCGGCGATCAAGTGCCCGTTAAGGTCATAATAAAAGCTTACGCCGAAAATGAACTTAAGGAGAAAAAAGCAGGCCGATTCGTCCCCTCGAGCGAGTTTTCGATGCCCCTAGGCATGACTTGGGATGAAGTATACAGCGCGGTTGCTCCATTGATGTTGCAAGAGGCGGCGGAAGGGAAGCTTAAAATTGCGATTGAAGGTAGAGCTAGAACACTTTTTGATGAACGCAATACGTGGTATCAAAAGCATCTGGGCCACAGCGTTTCGTTGAATAACGATGATTTCCAGGCCATCAAGGTACAATTGATTGCTTTGGGACTCATGCAAAAATCGGATCGTCGACGCGGAGTAAGTGATACGGACACCTACTGGACTCTAACTCCGTACGGCGAGAATTACGTAATGAAGTTGCGGGCATTACGGCGTGACACATCCGTTAAGCAAGACTCGAAGAACTGAGAATTTGAATCAATTCCTGCTGCATCGCAATTCGAAACCAAGCGAGAGACGCCAATGATGTCAGCGAGGTCGCCATGGTTGAAAGAGCCGTACTTAAATTGTCCATGCGGCAGCGGATTTCCGTTTCGTCGATGTTGCCAAAGTGTCCTTCAGTCACTTGATCGTAGTACAAACATTAAGACGACGACGGCGTCCTTAAGGCGTGCTGAGCTTTCGAGGTATATTGGTTGGGTATGCGAGCATACCCAACCAATGCTCGAAACAAGACGAAGATCGGATGTAATTCATATAGCCAATGTCGACCTTCATGCGATCGTATCGCTCGCCGAACGCGTTGCATTTGATATGCGGGCAGCGCCGACGTCGGAAGTCTTAGTTTTTTTCTCGCGGCTCTCTCAATATCTGTATTGTCTCCCAGGATTGTCGGACGCAATCCTAAGCTTGAAAGCAGCATGGCTGTGGATGCACGCCAACGATGAAAACGGTTGCGTCAAACTGTTAGAACCGCTGCATGTTCGAGAACTTTCGACAATAGAATATGCTCCACTTCTCGAACTTTATCTAGATTATTTCAACAACAATTCAGTAATCCGACAGCTAAAAGTTGTTGAGCGAATTTTAGAGTTGCACAATGCGGACTTTATCCCTGCCTCGGCAAACTTACTGCATTATGCAATCCTAAAAGGAATCCTTTCCCTGATGATTGGGGACCATGCTGTGCTTGTCGAAACGCTAGCTATCGCGACCAAGTCCTATTTGAAAAAAGTAGAAGATTCAGATGAAATTTATGATCTTAAGGT
>JAIOQJ010000452.1 GCA_021413475.1 Planctomycetota bacterium
TCGTTCTTTGATTTTTTCGTGCTTTCACTCTTTCGTGTTTTCGTGATAATGTCTTCGAACTCATCACTCTGTAATTTCCAACTCCACCCAACGGCTTGCTCGAAAAACCGGTTGATCCTCCACCGTACCAACCGCTTCCAAGCGAAGGAAAATATGCCGTCCCAGCGGCGCGGTCTCGGTGGCGATCACTTGCAGCGAGCCCGATTCCGTTTGGCCGACCAGTGTCACGCCGCGTGCTCGCAGGCCGACGACTTCGCCGGGAGCTTCCAGTTCTGCATGGATCTTGCCGATGAAGCCGTTCTTGCGCTCGGCCGTGAACTTTAGCTGGATGATCTTGCCGCGAGCAATCTTGGTGGGAGTTTTCGGATCGATCTCCAGGGTGATCCGCGCGGGGCGGACCTCAATCGTTATCGGATTGCTGACGACCGTGACTGCAGTCTTGGCCGCTTTCGCCCCCTTGAGAGTCGATACCATTGTCAACATGGTGTCCGCCTGGATGGCGAACGTGTAAGGCCCTGGCGGAAGCGAGGCGGGGATTGCGAAGCTGATCCAACCCTTGTTCTTGCCCACCGGGATCTTCGCCTGGGTGTTCATCAGACGGGGGATGCCGACACCGGTCAGTTGGATCTCGTCCGCAATGTCTCCCGTGCGATGCGCGAATTCGACCTCCACATCGAGAATGCTGTCCTGAAACACCGTTTTTTGTTCGGCATGGGCCGTCAGAACATTGGTGGCTTCCGGTGCCGTCGCCAGCGGAATCTCCGAAGTGAGCCGGCCGGACGGCGACGGCTGGGCGGCCCAGATCATGCTGCCACCGCGAACGGGGCGTGAGACTTCGGTGTCGCCGAGATTCGCATGGCCGACGAGATTCAGATTGCCCGCGAAGGAGGGAGCTTGACGGATCGCGCTCAAGACGACAACACCGCGATTCTGTCCCGGACCGATCCAGACTTCGGGGCAACTAACCCCTGTCGGCAACTTTTCCGCGGAGATGCGGATCGGCCCCGACATGCCGCGCCGGCGGATGGCCAACACTTCCAGCATCTCATGCCCGCCGGCCCAGAGATTCAGGCCTGCCGGCTGATCCGTCCGCCGCGAGATCACGGCCAGATGAAAATCCGGCTCCTCACGGCGAGCGCTGAGCCGATAGATCCGCCGTGGATCGCGGTTCGAACCGCCGATAAGATTGCGGATCATGATCAGATATCGGCCGTCGGCGGGAACGACCCAGCGCCCAGCCGGGTCGGTGTGTGCAGTCGGGAAGCGGTAGCCGCCAAGGTTTTCCAGGTTATCGGAGAGCTTCAGCAACTCCTTCTTGCCCGAATGATCTTGCACTACCAGATCGAGATCAACGGGCGAACCAAGCCGATCGCCGAAGGCTTCGAACCAGAGAACTTCGCCGCGACGGGCCGTCACGGCATACCAGTGGCGCTTGTCGCCGTCAGCTAACTGGCCGCTGACTTCGCCAGGAAGTTGCATTTCCTGCGCGTGCTCGGCATCGAGGTTGTTCCCCGTGCCGTTGGCGACCGGAACATTCGTGACGCCAATCATCACGGGTGCGTGACTGCCAGGATAGTGGTAGGCAAAGGCATCCACGGCGATCTGAGCCGGCCGCAAGTTGAAGGGTAACGGTTCATGGCGATCCGCGGCCGGCGGCGTGATTTCGACTTCCACGGAATCGAGACTGGCGTCTTGCTTCGATGTCAGGTTGCGGCCGAAGAGCTTCACCTTGGTCGTCTTGCCGCGTTCCACGACGCACGGGAGTGCGAATTCGACGCGTGGTTTGGTGTCGATATCGAGCCGATAAAAATGGGCCGGGCTGCCCAGGTAGCTGAGATCGAAGAGCTTGACGAAATAGGTCCCGTCGGCGGGCACAAGGAAATCGATGAGCGGATCAAGGCCCGCGTAGCCCCGGTTCACGGCCAGGCGTTTCCCGGCCGCGTCGCTCACTTCGAGCACGCCGCGTAGCTTCGAATCGATCCGTTCCGCGAAGCACTCCAGAACGACACGCTGACCGGCCTTGGCCTGAAACTTGTAACTGTCAATGTCGCCCGGTTTCTCGATACGGCCATTGATGACGATATCGAGCGGAAATTCCTGGGCGGCGTCGGCATCATCGTTCGGTTCTTTCTCCAGGTGTTCGGTTCGGTTGCTCACGAAGAACGCGCGAGGCGAACCGATGCCGTAAAGGCTGATCCCGCGCAGATCGTATACGCCCGTCGGCGTTCCCGAAGGAATGTCGATCTTGAAGCGGTTGCCTTCCAGTTTCTTGACGGCCAAGTCGGGGATGGTGGAGCGAATGTCGCGAAGCGATTCCAGGCTGGTGCCTTCAAGGACAACTGTCACCGACGTGCCCGCTTGCCCGCCCGCCGGGAAGACCGCGTTCAGAACAGGATTGGGCAACTCCGCGTTCGCCGTCGAATCGATGCAGATGGATAGGAACGCGAAGGCCAAGAATCGGCGAAGAGTGGTGCCGCGCGAGGTTGAATTCATGGGTTCTTCTCAGCGAGCAAAGAACACGAAGCGGGCCAAGGCAGGAAGGAGCGGATCAGGCAGGGTGGAGCGAAGCCGATTTTACCATTTGGAATGAGGGAAGGCAACGAAGTTCGCACTCGATGTCGCCGGGGGGCATTGTCACCGAAAAATAGCAATCACGAAAAGACGAAAGGACGAAAGGACGAAATTACGAAAAAATCAAAGGACGACGCGCTTGACCGTCAGGGTTGGGGCGTTGAAATTGATGAGCAGCCCGACATGCAAGCCTGTCGCTCTGAGATATGACTTGGTCTGGGCGAAAAAGACGTCAGCCAAGACAGAGACTGCTTTGAGTTCCACAATGATCTGCGATCCAACGATGAGGTCCAAACGCTGAAATCCGACTTCTGTGCCCTCAAAAAAAATGTGGATCTCTTTCTGGGTCTCGAACGGAATTCCCCGGTTGCAAAGCGCCACTTCCATGGCCTTGTGATAGATCGGCTCAACAAATCCCGGCCCAAGAGCCTTGTGAACATCGATCGCCGCCGCGATGACTTTGTTCGAAAGCTCTTCGAATTGGTGCCCCATGCCTATTCCGCTCGCTTTTGCCGATGATAGTAGCAATCACGAAAGCACGAAAAAGGCCGCCAGTGATGATCCTGCCTTTTTTCGTGTTTTCACCCTTTCGTGTTTTCGTGATAAAGTTTTCTGCTTCAAGACCTCAATCAACCCTCACCCCGCTCAGCGGGTGCTTGCTCACCGCGTCCCACGCTATCTCTTGGAGCAGGCGATTGAGCTTCTCTTCTTGATCGCCAAGCTTTGCCGCCTTCAAGGCCGTCGGCACCGGTAGGCCAACCGGGCTGCGGCGATAGATGGTCGCGAAGTTGACGTAGGAGACCAGCACCGTCAACGGTGCCGTGCCGTGGCCGGTGGCGTCGGTGAAGAGGTCGGATTGTTTCTTCAACCCCGGCGCTTCTCCCGCGACGATCTTCTCGCGCAGCGCGATCACGGCCTGCGGAACGGGGACTTCGTACATCACCGTCTTGCCCGCTTTTTTGTTCAATTCCTTGATGTGCTCGTCCATGGTCTGAATGTAGACCGCGTGCCGTTTCTTCAATTCTTCGATCGTGATCGCGTTGAAATCGACGACCTTGTCGCGCTTCATGGTCGGCTCATAAGTGTCGGCGCGCAGCCAGATCGGTTGAACCAGAATGCGGATATCCTTGTTGTGTTCCAGGGCCAGATTCAAGAAGTTCTCGATTCCCGCGTCCGGCAGGAAGATCGGCGACAGGGTCAGCACATCGACCTTCCCGGACTTCAGGGCCTCTTTGGCCTTGTTCTTGATTTCGGGAACGTCCCAG
>JAIOQJ010000453.1 GCA_021413475.1 Planctomycetota bacterium
AATGCCGACCCATCACTTCGACGATGGCAATACGGCGATGGCTCTCAGCCGTGGTGCGGATACGCTGCACGCCGGTCGCGGAAACGAAGACGGCCGTGGCGTAGCCGGGCGTCACGTAATTGACCATGCGCTCGAGATCGAACTCCGTGCGTGACGGCATTCGGCCATATTTATAGCTGGAACCAGGTCCTTCTTTCCGTATCCATTCATCGGGTTCGTTGCGGTAATTCAGGCCGAGATCGTTGTCGATCGTCTTCGGCGCGAGAACCGTTGGCAACACGTCGCACAGGGCCTGCATACCGTTGAGCGTGCCGTCGCCGCCGATGCAGATCAGACCGTCGACGTTCAATCGCTTGAGCCGGTCGGCAACCTGGTCAATTGTTTTCTTGTCGTTCGAATCGACATAGTCACGCGACGCGCCGAGCATGGTGCCGCCCAGGGTCGAATCGAGTTCCAGAATCGTTGTATAAAGCGGATTGAGTTGAACGTGCGGCACGCGGGGATTCAGCAGACCGCTGAATCCCTTGATAAAGCCGATCATCTCGACTTTGCGCTGATTCGAGCGGATCACCGCGCCGGCAATCGTGGCGTTGAGCGCGGGCGTATCGCCGCCCGCCGTTAGAATACCAATTCGACGCATGGCCAGTCTCTCCTGAATGAGCGGGAGAGGTTTCTCCTCTCTCGCGGAATCTCTCGTCTCAATCGACCTCTGGAGGAGAGCCAGCGATCTTGCGGTTTAACAATCTTAGCGACGGATTGAACACAGATGAAACACGGATGAAAACCAGATCAATCCATTCTTATCCGTGTTTCATCTGTGTTCAATCCGTCGCTAAAATTCTTTGGGTTACTTCGCCGCGCGCTTCTTCGCGATCAGCGCCAGCAACCCCTTCTGCGGGTCGGCGAACTTTTGGATGCCTTCTTCCATCAGCACCTTCTCGAGCTTCGCCATATCGACCTTCTTCTCGATCTCGGCGACGATCTCGGCGGGCGGCATCTTGTCGACTTGTTTGGTGAAGGTCTGGCCGCTGGCCTGGACATCGGCGTTCGTCTTGGGCGGGTTGGTTTCGATGTCGGAGCCCGCGAAGGCGGCGACGTATTTCCAGGCCGGGTCGCTGGCCTTCTTCGTGCCGGTGCTGGCGAAGATCATTTCTTGTTGCAGCTTTAGGCCCTTGTCGGCCCAGAATTGCTGGTTCAGCGCCCAAATCTTCTTGGCGTTGACGATGCCGGTCATGCCCTGAGCGGCGGGGCTGAGATCCGGAACGTGCTTTTCGGTATAGACATCAAGCCGGCTGACGAAGATCGAGTAGACCGACTTGAAAGCGTCTTTGCTCTTTCGCTTCTGCGCCCCGCGCCAGGCGGCATCGCGGGCGGCGATGTATTGGCGTTCGCTGAAGATCAGCGTGATGTTGAGCGTGACGCCATTTGCGACCATCTCTTCGACCGCCAGAAGTCCGCCCGGCGTGGCAGGGACCTTGATCATGCGGTTCTTGTGGCCTTCCGACCATTGCCGCGCCAGTTCCACGTACTTCTTGGCGATATCAGCGGGCGGGAGCGCCCGGGCCGGATCTTCGAGCAACGGATCGAGTTCGAAGCTGACGTAGCCGTCGTTACCGCTGGTCTTGGTCCAGACCGGTTCGAATGCGGCCTGCGCCCGGCGAACCAATGCGTCCGTGGTCTTCCAGGCAATGGCGTCGTCGTCGAGGCCTTCCTTCATGTATTGGGAGAGGTCCGAATCGAATCGTCCCGTCTGGATCAAGTCGCCGACGATGATCGGGTTCGAGGTCGCTCCGGTCGCGCCGAATGCGAGGTTTTTCGTTACTTCATCGGGGTCGATCGAATCGAGCCACACCTTGGTGCCGCACTGGACGAGTGATTGCAGGGGAGACATGATTGGATCCTTGGTGATGAGTCTTTGGTCACGAATCACGCATATTGTATAAGCGGAAGGCCGATTGCTCAGCTGATTCGCGGGAAGAGCAGGATGCTCGCGATTCTCAGTGACTGAATCGCGTTGAAGAGCACGTTCTTGGCGGCTTCCTTGTCGGTTTTGACGAGTTTCCAAGGGGCATTGGTTTCAAGGTATTGGTTGGCCGGTGTCAGGAAATCCTGAATGATCGCCTGAAGCGCCTGGTTGTATTCGCAATTCTCGACATGTCCGCGGACCTTGTTCACGAATGCCTTTTGATCCAAATTGGCGACGACGGCTTCGGGTGTCTTGCCGCCCGTGCCTTCCAGAACTCGGTCGTAATTCTTGCTCGGGATCGTGATTAAACGGCTCAGCAGGTTGCCGAGATTGTTCGCCAATTCACTGTTGAAGACATCGACGAATCGCCGCCAACTAAACTCACCATCGCCGGGGAACGGACATTCTCTCATGAAGTAGTAGCGAAATGCTTCGCCGCTAAATTTGGCGATAATGTCCATCGGTTCGGTCACGTTGCCCAGCGTCTTGCTTTCTTTGATGGTCTCCCCCGTTGTGTCATCGCGGCGGTAAACGAAGCCGTGGCCGAACACCATCTTTGGCGCTTCCTCGCCAGCCGCCCACAACATTGCGGGCCACAAGGCCGTGTGAAATCGCGTGATGTCCTTGCCGATGAAGTGAATGTCCGCCGGCCAGTATTTCTTGAACGTCGCCTCGTCGTCGCCGTAACCGATGCCGGTGATGTAGGTGAGCAGCGCGTCGAACCAGACGTAGATGGTGAACTCCGGATCGAATGGAATCCGCATGCCCCATTCTTCGCCCTGACGCGAGATGTTGATGTCGCGCAGGCCTTCCGTCTGAATCAGGCTGATGATCTCGTTGCGCCGGCTTTCAGGTTGAATGAAATCGGGATTCGATTCGTAATACGCGATCAGGCGATCCTGAAACGCGGAGAGTTTGAAGAAGTAACACGGTTCGCTACGGCGGATCAACGGATTCTTGTGGACCGGACAGTTGCCTGCGTTCTCGCCGTGGATCTTATCGCTTTTGAACTCTTCGCAGCCGTTGCAGTACCAGCCGTCGTGCTTGCCTTTGTAGATGTGCCCGTTGTCGTACACCTTTTGGATGAACTTTCGGCAACACTCCTTGTGGCGGTCAGAGCTAGTCTGGATGAAGACGTCGTAACTGATGTCGAGGGCGTCCCACACCTCGCGGAACTGGCGAGCCATGTCGTCGCAATAGACTTTGGTGTCGAGCCCTAACTCGGCGGCCCGTTTCGAGACTTTGACCGTGTTCTCGTCGTTCCCCATCAGGAAGAAGACGTCGTTCCCCTCCATCCGGCGGTAACGGGCCTGCACATCCGCGCCGAGCTTCTCGAACGCCGTGCCGATATGCGGCCTGCTGTTCGGATAATCGATTGCGGTCGTCAAAAAAAACTTACCCACCATGCCAAAACCCTTTTTTGTGGAGCAAGCTGCTAGCTTGCTCGTGGCGATCCGGGCAAGCTAGCAGCTTGCCCCACAAGCCCTTCCATTGGTGCTGCTCTCTTTTTAGAAGAGTTCCCCCGTCCGGAGGAGGTTCATTCAGGACAAAGCGGGGAAGGGTGCCGGGAAATTCGGAATCTGGGGAATTGCATCTTGGGTGCGGGCGTGGGACAATCCTCGTTCGCCGCTTGCGGCGGAGCGTTGAGCGCTCCGCCGCAAGCGGCTCGGACGATTTCAATAACGGAGAAACTCTCATGGCGGCGAAAACGTATCGCGTGGCGGTCATCGGGCGGACGGGTAAAGGGAATTACGGCCACGGGCTCGATACCGTTTGGCTGGGAATGGACAATGTCGAGATCGTCGCCGTCGCGGATGAGAATGAAGTGGGCCGTGCCGCGGCGACCAAACGGCTGAAAGCGAAAACGTCGTATGCCGACTACAAGGAGATGCTACAGAAAGAGAAGCCGAATATCGTCAGCGTGGCCGACCGGTTTCTCGACATGCACCACGACATGGTCATCGCCTGTGCCGAGGCGGGGGCGAGCATGTTTATCGAGAAGCCGCTCTGCCGGACGCTTCAAGAAGCCGACGAGATGATCGCCGCCTGCGAGAAACATCACGTCAAAGTGGCCATCGCTCATCAGACACGTTACAGCCCGCGTATTAAGGTGGCAAAGGACCTGATCGCCGAGGGAAAAATCGGCGACATCATCGAACTGCGCGGCCGGGGCAAGGAAGACACCCGCGGCGGCGGCCAGGACATGATGGTCCTCGGCACGCACATTTTTGACCTGATGCGCCTGTTCGCCGGCGATCCTCGTTGGTGCTTTTCTCGGATCTGGCAAGAGGGCAAGAAAGCGATGGCCGGCGACGCCAAGCCGGGCGGCGAAGGGATGGGTTTAATTCAGGGCGATCGGATTTTCGCGGAATACGGCTTCGACAACGGCGTGGTCGGAACCTTCGGCACCCATAAAGCCAAAGACGGCATCGGTAGCCGTTTCGGCCTGCACATCATGGGGAGCAAGGGGATCATCCATCTTACGACCGGCAGCTTGCCCCCGGCGTATTTCCTCGCAGAACCGTCGTGGATGCCAGGCAAGAGCAAGGCCGTCTGGCAGGAGATCACAAGCGCCGGCCTCGGCAACCCGGAACCGCTCAAGGACACCGGCATGCTCTTGGGGAACAGGTTGATCGTCAATGACCTGATCGAATCGATCGAAAAAGACCGCCAGCCGAAGGGTAGCATCTACGACGGCCGTGCCTCGCTGGAAATGATCCTGGCCGCGTACGAATCGCACAAGGTGGACCGGCCCGTGGATTTGCCGTTGAAGAATCGGAAGCACCCGCTGGGGGTGTGAGGAAGCTACTTGTTCCTGAAAAATCATGGCGGTTGAACCAAGTTTTCAGCGCCCGTTCGTAGTGACCTGCTTTAGCGGGTCTGAGCGGCTCGACCCGCTAAAGCGGGTCACTACGAACAAGCAATCGCGTCGGCCTGAGGCGAAGCCTCCCCAACCACTTAAGCAAAAACGTGGGTCAAAGTCGGAAAGGTTCCCTCACCGGTCATAGTCATCCATGCCGGGAGCGTCCCAGCCGTCCGCGAATGCACGATCAATTGCGGGATAGGCTTCCGAAGGCTGAAATTCTTTGGCGAGGAGTGATTTTACCTGTTCGTATTTTTCGGAGGAGATAACTACGAAAGAACCGTTCGTGGCCGGATCGATCAACCGCAGCGGCTCATCGGGATTCTCAGCGATCGCTCGAGATTGTTCTGCGGTAAGCGTAGTTTGCATGGGATCTCCTTCCGATTATCATAGCAAACTTCCCCTTCCTCTGCACCTTTTTCGGGTTGACCCCATTTTCACTTTCAGGGTACAACTTCTCCACCATGATGATGTCGCTTGTCCGGTAAGGGAGATTCGCGGTGTTGATCTCCCCGGAATTTTGGCAGGCGATTGCCAGTGGTGAACAGCGAGGGTTGCGGGCCTCTTGCATACGCGAGGCGCTCGGCATGGCGCGTTGGCCTTATGGCCTGGGCGTCTGGGGCCGGAACAAACTGTTCGATTGGGGTTGGCGGAAGAGTCATTGGGCCACGGTTCCTGTGGTCAGCGTCGGCAACCTGACGCTGGGCGGAACCGGAAAGACGCCATGCGTGGAGTACGTCGCGGGGTTTTATCGACAGCATGAATACCAAGTTGCAATCCTCAGCCGTGGCTACGGGGCTGAGGGGGGCCGGAACGACGAGGCAATGCTGCTCGAAGAGAATCTGCCCGACGTGCCTCACCTTCAGGATCGCGATCGCGTTGCCCTTGCGGCCACGGCGGTGGAGGAGCTCGAAAGCGAGATTCTCGTCCTCGACGACGGCTTCCAGCATCGACGATTGCGGCGCGATCTCGACATCGTCTTGATCGACGCCACCAATCCGTGGGGTTATGGCTACCTCTTCCCACGGGGTGCATTGCGAGAGCCGCTCGGCAGCTTGCGTCGGGCGGATGTCGTCATGCTGACGCGGATTGATCGTGTCGATGTGAAAATAGTGGAAGAGATTCGAAAGCGAGTGCAACGTTATACGCAAGCTCCGGTGGTGGCAACGAAGCATGAGCCGGTCGGTCTGATGAGTGCGGAAGGCAAGACGGCGGAATGCTCCGAGCTTCGTGGTCGGCCGGTCGCTGGATTCTGCGGTATCGGCAATCCCGAGGCGTTCCGGAAGACGCTCCTCGATCTGGGAACACCGATCACCGATTTTCGGGTGTTTCCGGACCATCATCCCTATTCGCGGGAAGATGTGGAAGATCTCCGCCGCTGGGCGAGACTTCAGCCGGCGGATGCGTTGATCGCTACCACGCAGAAGGATTTCGTGAAGCTTCGCATCGAGAATCTGGCGGATCGGCCTCTGTGGGCGGTGCGGATCGGATTGAAGTTTGTGGATGGGCAGGATGCCTTCGACGAACGGTTGGTCCGAGTGATCGGCAATTGACCATCTTTACAGGAAGCACGGATGCATCCTTTCGACTTGAATGGCCTGAAAACGTACGATCTCCAATCTCGCCCGAGCAAGGTGTTCGTTGACGATCTCGGTCGTCCGCCATCGGCGCGAGTCACGGTTGGCGATTGGATCGACACGCTACCTAAGCAACTTGCCGCCAACGAGCTTCGCCGGCTTCGCGATCATTTCATCCGCTGCCACGACGAGGGCCGATCGGTTGCGGTCGCCATTGGCGGGCACGTCATCAAAACCGGTTGCGCTCCGTATCTCATCGACTGGATCGAACGCGGACTGGTGAACTCGATCTCGATGAACGGCTCGGCCGCCATCCACGATTTTGAACTTGCGCTGGCGGGAAAGACAAGCGAGGACGTCGCCGCTCAGTTGCCCAGCGGCGCATTCGGCATGGCCCGCGAAACGGCCGACGCGTTCGCGGTGGCATCGCAAAACGGCGCAGTGCAGGATCGAGGCCTGGGCCGAGCGCTCGGCGAATACATCGAATCGTTGAAATGCCCGTACTCCTCCGCCAGTCTCGTGCATGCGGCCTTTCGTGCCAGTATCCCCTGCACGATTCATGTCGCTCTCGGCACTGATATCGTCCACATGCACCCGCACGTTTCCGGGGCGGCAATTGGAGAGGCGTCGCTGATCGATTTTCGCATCCTCTGCCGAGTCATCCACGGCTTGCAGGAAGGGCTCTGGCTGAACATCGGCAGTGCAGTGGTCATGCCCGAGGTGTTCCTGAAAGCGTTCTCGGTCGCCCGCAACTTCGGGGCCGACCTGAGCGGCCTAGTGACAGCCAATCTCGACAAAGAAGCCAAGTACCGCACCAAGATGAATGTTCTGAGCCGGCCGAGTGCGGCGGGCATCGAGATCATCGGCCATCATGAATTGCTGATTCCGCTCGTCCATGCCTCGGTCGCGGCGAAACTTGCATCGCGAAATGCAACGCCCCTGGCGGCGTGAAGATCGTTGTTCGTTTGAAAGGCGCTCGAATGTCCTCCGAATTGATCGATCTCGTGCAACGACTCGGCGAACCGCGAGTGCTGGTGGTCGGCGACGTGATGCTCGACCGCTACATCTGGGGCGATGCGGAACGTATCAGCCAGGAAGCCCCCGTGATCCTGCTGCGAGCCGATCGCCGTGAAGAACGCCTGGGCGGTGCCAGTTCCGTCGCCATGATGCTACGCGCTCTTGGAGCCAAGGTGAGTTTGCTCGGCGTCGTCGGTGCCGATGCCGATGCCAGCCGATTGCGAGGCTTGATCGCCGATACGGGCATCGATCTCGAAGGGATTGTCAGCGATCCGACGCGGCCGACCACCGTCAAAGAGCGTTACATCGGTCGGGCCCAGCATCGCCATCCGCAACAAATGTTACGAGTGGATTTTGAGACTCGCCTTCCAGTGACGGGTTTGATCGAGCGCGAACTCGGCGGTATCCTGTCGCGTAAACTACCCGAAGTCGATATCGTTCTGGTCAGCGATTACGACAAAGGCGTCTGTACCCCCGGCGTGATGGCCATGACCATCGCGGGTGCCAAGGCACTCGGCTTGAAGGTCCTGGCCGACCCGCTGCGCGGCACGGATTACCGCAAATATCACGGCTGTTCCGCGATCACACCGAATCGTCTGGAAGCGGGACTGGCCTCCGGTCGGAACATTCAGAGCAACGACGAGGCGATTCGAGCCGGACGTGAACTGGCCGCTGATCTTGATCTCGAGGCCGCCATCGTGACGCTCGATAAAGACGGCATGGCTCTGTGCCATCGCGACGGGCGAAAAGAAATTTATCCCACCCGGCCGCGACAGGTTTACGACATCACCGGCGCGGGCGACATGGTACTCAGTGTGCTTGGCCTCGCATTGGCCGCTGGGGCTGATTATCCAGAAGCGATTCGTCTGGCCAACGTCGCGGGTGGCCTGGAAGTCGAGAAGATCGGCGTCGCCACCGTGACCCGCGAGGAGATTTTGCACGATTTGATTACTTCGCCACTTCACAGTTCGAACGAAGATTCGGGCAAATTCAAGAGTTTGACGCAACTCATCAGCGAACTCGATCTGCGCCGGCGCAACGGACAGAAGATCGCGTTCACGAATGGTTGCTTCGATGTGCTTCATGCCGGACACGTGCAATATCTGAACGAGGCACGCGCCCAGGCCGACGTGCTGATCGTCGCGTTGAACAGCGATGCCAGCGTCCGCGGCCTCAAGGGGCCGAGTCGGCCGGTGAACCCCATCGAGGCGCGAGCGGCCGTCCTGTCGGGCTTGCAGAGTGTCGATTACGTCACGGTCTTCAACGAGGCCACGCCGATCAAATTGATCGAGGCCATCCGGCCCGATGTGCTCGTGAAAGGTGCAGACTATTCGAAGGATCAGGTCGTGGGCGGCGACTTTGTGGAGAGCCACGGCGGTCGCGTTCACCTCGCGGCCATGCGCGACGGGTTTTCCACCACGAACATCATCAAGAAAATGAAAGTCGCGTGAATCGGAAGTGATCATGAATCGAATCGCACTTTTTTTACCCAATTGGATCGGCGACGTGGTGATGGCCACGCCGGCGATTCGAGCGGTGCGCGAACGCTTTCCCCAGGCATGTCTCTTCGCGGTTTGCAAACCGTATGTCTCGGCCATTCTCGAAGGTTCCCGCTGGTTTGATGACGTCATTTTGTACGACAAGACCGGCCCTACGACTCAACGGTTCGTCTCGGTTGTGAAACGCCTACGCAGCGAGCCGTGCGACGCGGCCGTGTTGTTCCCGAATTCCTTTCGGGCCGCACTCGTGGCCCGTTTGGGCGGTTGCCGGCGACGGATCGGTTTTGCGCGATACGGCCGCTCGTTCTTGCTTACGGATCGGTTGCAACCGATCACTGACGAACGCGGCCGCTTGATCCCCGCTCCGATTATCGACGATTACAATCGCTTGGTCGCGCCGCTGGGAATTACGGATCCCGGCCATCGGATGGAGTTGTTCACCACATCCAAAGATGACGATGCGGCTACGAAACTCTGGACCAACCTCGGCCTGGAAAGACATCACGAGGTGATCGGCCTGAATTCCGGCGGGGCCTTCGGGGCCGCCAAACAATGGCCGATCGAGCATTTCGCCCGGCTGGCGCGTGAATTCGTGGATCGTCGCGGGAGTGGCGTCCTGGTTCTATGCGGCCCGAATGAGCGTGCCCTGGCCCGGCAAATCGTTCAACAAGCCGAACGATCCAGCGTGGTGTCGCTGGCCGATCAAGACGTGTCGCTAGGCCTGACCAAGGCGTGCGTGCGAAAACTCGATCTGCTGGTGACGACCGACAGCGGCCCGCGCCACTTCGCCGCCGCGTTTGATAAGCCCGTGGTCACGCTTTACGGTCCGACGTTCATCGAATGGACGGAAACGTACTTTTTGAAGGCGATCCATAAACAAATCAAGGTCGATTGTGGACCGTGCCAAAAGCGCGTCTGCCCGCTCGATCATCGCTGCATGCGCAACCTGGAAGTCGCCGACGTTTGGCGGGCTTCGACCAATCTGCTGCGACGCTATCCTCCTCTCGCGGGAGGATTGAGACATGCTGGTTGAGGTTTCTTCAGATTTGCTTGTGCCGACGAGTGGGACAAGTTCTTTTGATCCAAGGCTAACACTCCAACCGGAATTCCGTGATCGCTTTGCCACGCTGGGCCTGACGACGCCCGCGGCGTTCTTCGCGTTGCCAGGAGAAATCGTCAGCGGCCATCCCGATCGTCATGTCATGCGTGTTAAACTTGAAGATGGCCGCTTCGCTTTTCTGAAGCGAGAGCATCGTATTCGCACGAAACAGCGATGGCACAACTGGCGAGACGGCTTCGGCTGGGTGTCACGCTCGGTCCGTGAAGGAAAGATGCTGCGGCGACTCGGACAGAAAGGGCTGCCGGTGCCCAAATGGTTGGCCTATGGCGAGGACAACGAAGGACGTGCGTTTCTACTTGTCGATGAGGTCATCGGGAGCGAAGACCTTCGTCGAGTCCTTGCAAAGCCGGCGGATCATCGCGATTTGACTGTTCGTCTGGGTCGGCTTTGTGCCGAGCTTCATGAAGCGGGCATCGATCACCCCGACCTCTACGCGAAACACATTCTGCTGGATCGTAAAACGAACGCGGTGACGTTGCTCGATTGGCAGCGGGCCACGATCCAATCCTTCGTTTCGTGGGCGGACCGGATTCGTTCGCTGGCCGCGTTGAGCGCAACGACTTCGCTTGCCAACGTTTCAAGAAAGCGATTCCTCTGGGCTTACTTGCGTGTGGTGCGAGACAGCCGAATCGGTAGTGTTCCTTCCTTCGCGAAACTTTCTCGG
>JAIOQJ010000454.1 GCA_021413475.1 Planctomycetota bacterium
CTTGCTCGCCACGGTAACCGATCTGCTCGGTCGGAGATACGCATTTGTTGGGAAGATGGCGGGATTGGCGCACCAAGGCTGAATGTTTGAATAACAACCCGTCCCGAAAACCGGTATACGACGCGCGCTTGAATTGGCGGAGATTCATGCCCAGAATAGCATCGACAGTGCGATTCTCGTCGCAAACGCCGTGGGGCGACTGGTGATGGGATATGTGGCAACGTTCACGTTACCACGCCCCACGGCTTACCTGGATTTGTTCGGCAACACACGAGAAATCTTCATGGTTTTTCAACTGGTTGTCCGCGCCTTGTCGAAGGCGTAACCGTCCCAAAACCTTATTTCAGCGTTGCAGCCAACCTAAATCCAACACCACCATTATCCGGGGTATAACTGTGACGTGTTGAAGAGCGACAGTTCTGAGCACTATCGTACCAAGAACCCCCTCGCATCATGCGAACATCGGCAGTTTGTCGATTATTTTGCGCCGTGCCGTCGTTCGGCGCATTCTTGTACGGGCCGTACCAGTCGTCACATAATTCACGAACATTTCCGTGCATGTCATATAGCCCAAAGGAATTTGGAGAGAACATTCCCACCCTACAGGTCTTTCGTAGGGGCTGCCCCTGCACCTCGATGCCTTTCAACTTTGAAGCATCGCAATTCGCATTTTTGCCATCTAATTCATTGCCGAAATGAAACGGCGTCGTCGTTCCGGCTCGACAAGAATATTCCCATTCCGCTTCGCTCGGAAGTCGAAAGAGCATTTCTCTGTCTCTGAACTTGTCATTGATCCTGGCGAGAAAAACTTGAACATCTTCCCATGAAACTCTCTCAACCGGATTCTTTGGTCCGATGTAATGGGCTGGGTTTTTGCCCAAAATTGCTTGATACTGCTCCTGAGTAACTTCATACTTACCTATATCCCAAGAATGCTTGAAGGTTACTTCATGCTGCTCCTCATCATCGCCTCGACCTGATTCATTCTTGGGCGAACCCATCATAAATGTCTTTCCCTTGGCCGGTATCCTAATCATCTCCAGCTTGACACCGTTGCCAAGATCATAAATCGTTTCGATGCCCTTGGCGGCCGTCAGAGAATCAACGCCATTTTTCTTGACAGTATCGTAATCGCTATTTGACAGTTCGGTATTGTTGTTTGCTCGATTCGTCGTCGATGGAGCGTCTTCCTTTTGATTAGCGCTCGATGCGGGACTTCTTTGCTGCACGGAGAATGCGATATAGGTCCCGATACCTATCAATAACGCGACGCCGATTGCAATGGAGAACAGCAGAGGAATCTTGCGTGAGCGCAGCAACTTCGAATCTTCAGGTCTTTTTGGCCCACCTTCCTGTTGATTCGGAATCTTTTTCAGTCGCAGGTACTGAAACCAAATCCCGACCAGAATCCCGAGCACAGTGACGATTGAGCTTATCGCAGCGAATAGTGCTGCATGACTTTCAAGGTAGTTGAGAACGTTGCGCATCGGTCGATCCGTGGGTGATTTTAAGGACTGGTGACCATTTCGGGTGGCATTCTCGCTTCGCGGTTTACCTTTTCGCCCTGTTCGATCAAGTTGTCGACGAGCGACATGGACGATAGCCTTGTTCAAGGGGAATGGGCAGCGTGACAACTCGATTATGGTGCTTCGGTTCGCGGAGCCGGATATTTCCGAAATTCCGCCTGATTGGCACGTATCGCCGAAAGAGCGGGCTTGTTTCGGGATCTCGATTGCCGGCATTCTGCCCGATTCTATCCGTACGAATTACAGTTTGCCAGCAATTACCGAACTCGAACAAGTCCACCCTGTGCAGTGCTGATAGCCAAGTCGAATCAGGTCGGAGGCGTGAGATGGCAAGCGAACCTGCACCAATGATCGGGTGGGAAGTCATCGCTTCAGGGAACGCCGGGCCTGGCCGTGCGAAGTCGGCACGGACTCGTTTATGACCGAGGTTCAAAGTCATCGGTGTTATTCGGGGGTGTCATCTGGGACTCGCAATGGAATCTCCAGGCTGACACCTGGGAATTGCATGATCGGGAATGGAAGCGCATCAGAACCTTCGAAACACCGCCGGCGCGGCACCGTGGGGCAATGGTCTATCTCGACCGCCAAGGACAATCGCTTTTATTCGGAGGACAAGGGTTCACGAACGACATCCTCGGAGACACTTGGACCTATTCGAATCGGCGTTGGTCGCAAGTGCGGCCCGGGCGGAAGGTGCCTCCGCCTCGATGCGGCCACTCCATGGCATTTGACGAGCAGGCTGGGGGCGCGGTCCTCTTTGGCGGGATCAACGCGAAAATGAACTCATTGGGTGACACCTGGCTGTTTGACGGAACATCGTGGATGGAAATGAGGGGTTTGAACCCTCCCGCTCGCCGTTACGCTGCCTTCGCTTACGACCCGGACCTCAAAGGCTGTGTTTTGCACGGCGGGTCGGAAGACGAATCAGGATACCGATCCTTCGGGGACACCTGGCTGTTCCACGATAGAACCTGGAAGCGGCTTGGAGAGGAATTTGACACGGATCCCCAGGACGACCACGGCTTTTGCTATCATTACGGAGCCAAGCGGTTAGTAATGCTCGAAGGGGTAGGCGGCGCGCGAGGTATCCTCGTGCAGGAGAAAACCGGCTGGCGGACATTGGATTCTAACCCGTTGCACCCACGCCATCAATGTTCACCACTGGCGTGGGACGCCGAGCTTGGAGGGCTCTTGCTGCACGGTGGCGAGTTACATCACGAAGGTCCCCAGTTCGAAACGACATTGCTTCTGCGGATGCCTACTGCTTCGTAGGCTCATGACAGCGGCTCTTTTCTCTTCCCCCACGCGTCGACCGATGCGAAAATACCGTCCATGACCGAATCCGACCGATTCAAGCTTCTGTTCGGCCCGTACAAACCGCCGCGTTTTCGGTACGGCAAGGTCGTTTCGTGCGAAGTTCGCGGTGAGGTCGTCATCGTCGGCATGTCCGCCGGACGGATTCCATGGCCCATCGGTCAGCGCCGCGGTTCCCCCGCGCGCGGCTTCGTCGTCTTTGCCGACCTTGCCAAAGCAGTTCGCCGGGAATCCAACCAGGCGATCTGTCACTGGTGGGGCGTCACGCCGCAAACCGTGACGAAATGGCGAAAAGCAATGGATGTCGGGCCGAGCACCGAAGGTACGAGCCGGCTGCGAAGCGAATACGCTCAAGAGGAACCGATTACCGCCGCCCGGGAAAAAGCATGGAAGAAGGCCCGAGATCCCGAGCGTCGAAAGAAGATCGCAGCAGCCTTGCGTGGCAAAAAAGCGACCAAGAAGCGTGATCGAGGCGATGCGGCGAGGAAGGACGGGCAAGCCTCAAAGCGAGGAAGCCAAACGAAAAATGAGCCTGGCTCATCGGGCAAGAGGCACTCGGCCACCGAAGGCCGGCCTGCCATGGTCAGCCGAGGAGGATCAGCTTATCGCGACTTTGCCAGCGGCGGAAGTGGCCAACCGTACGGGTAGGTCGTTAGTGGCCGTTTATTCGCGTCGGTCTGATCTCAAGGTGCCGGATGGGAGGAGCCGCTCCGATGGATGAAGCCCAGAAATCGCGTGAGTTATTGATCTTGGGCATTGGGTGCGGATCCGTGATTGCGGTCGGGCTCGCGCTGGCCGGCAGGATGTATTACAAACACTTGCGCTCTTCCCAGCGCCGCGCCGACCAATTCGAAGCATTGGCGCGAGAAAGGGGCTGCACCTTCCGTGCGACGGGCATTCCAATTTTGTTCTGGGATCCCGAATTGGGCGTGGCACTGTATCGATTGGGCCAGGACCAACGGGTGCGGAACGTCTTGGAGAAAACCCTAGGTGGCATGCGTGTTCGGATTTTTGACTACCGCTACTCGCTCGGCCCTCCGAAATACGGCATTCAGTCGGGTATTGAGCAAACAGTGGTCGAGATTATGTTTCCTACCCTCCATCTGCCTGAGTTCTCGTTACGCCCGTCAAATTTTTTGAACAAGATCGCTCAACGAATCTATTCGACGAACATTCGCTTTCCCTATCACATGGAGTTTTCAAAACAGTATGCCGTTTCCGGCACCGAAGTCGATCGGGTGCAGCAGCTATTTCACGATGATTTGATCGAATTCCTGGTTAAACATCCAGGTTTATCGCTTGATGTCAGCGACAAGCTTCTGGTCCTGTTTGAGCACGACATTGTGTACTTTCCGGATCATGTATTTGAGTTTGTCGGGGCTGCCTTTGAGGTACTGAAACTGTTGCGGCGATCAGGCGGACATTGATCGGAGAATTGGAACTCGACCACCGAAAGCGGGCCGGCCGCTATCCGCCAATGAAGATCGACTGATCAAGGCATTGTTATTGCCAGCGGCAGAAGCGAACCGTGATCTTACGACCGGGCCGGGATCATTATCCTTGACCCAGGCCCGATTGTCCGGTTATCTTCTTTCATCTGAACTCCCCATCCACGGACGCCCCGATGTCGCAGACGCCGCACACCATCATCGACCCCGTTCCCACGCCGCCCGTTAATGCGGGCGAAGTGCCGACCGGATCATTTCAGCGACCGGACGGCACGATTCAGCAGTCGCCGGCGGAATTGAAAGCGACGGCGGAACTCAGCAAACTCGACTCAACGCAAGCCTCCGCCCCGCCGGGTTACGAGATCATCAGCGAACTCGGTCGCGGCGGCATGGGTGTCGTCTACAAGGCTCGGCAAATCAGCATCAATCGGATCGTCGCCCTGAAGATGATCCTCTCGGGCGAATACGCTTCCGAGCACGACTTGGCCCGCTTTCAAGCCGAAGCCGAGGCGGTCGCGGGGCTGAAACATCCCCACATTGTCAACTTGTTCGAGTTCGGCACCCATCGCAACCTGCCGTTCTTCACCCTCGAATACATGGAAGGCGGCTCGCTGGCGAAAAGGATCAAGGACACTCCACTGTCGCCGCAAGAGGCCGCCCAGATCGTCGAGCAACTCGCTCGCGGCATGGCCGAAGCGCACGCCCACGGCATCATCCACCGCGATCTGAAACCGGAGAACGTACTGCTCGCCGTCGAGGGCACGCCGAAAATCGCCGACTTCGGTTTGGCGAAGCAGATTGACGTAGGACAAGCCTCCCGGCCTGTCTCTTCCAATGACAGCCCTGGAGGCCTGTCCTACGAAAAGCCAGAACTCACCCACACCGG
>JAIOQJ010000115.1 GCA_021413475.1 Planctomycetota bacterium
GTCCGCCCAACCCCGACAAGAAGCCATTGGGCGACCCCAAAATCCGGATATTGACGTCGCAAGAAAAGAAAGAACTCCGAAAAATGATGCTGAATTCGCCCCCATAAAATCCGTCACGGCGTTGCCTGAAAGGGCCGTTCATGACCCACTGTTGAACGGCCCATTCAGGGCCGAAAGCATGTTGAATATGGGCGATTCCCAGGTCTTCGACCTGGGCTGACAGAATGAGCCTTTCAGGCTCGAAATCCGGCTACGCCACCACTTCCTCGATCACTTTCGCCGACTTGTCCACTATGCGAATCGGACGGCCGACGTTCGAATGATTGGTCTTCGAATGGTTGATACCGAGTGCCTTGCAGAGAGTTGCCAGCAGGTCGGGCACCATCGTCGCGGTCCCTTCGACCGTGGTGCCGTCGGGGCTGGTTTTGCCATAGGCCTGGCCGCCCTTGATGCCGCCTCCGGCCAGAACTGCCGACCACGCATTCGGATAGTGATCGCGGCCTCTGCCTTGATTGATCTTGGGAGTACGGCCGAATTCACCCATCCAGACGATGGTCGTGCTTTCGAGCAAGCCGCGTGCCTTCAGGTCGTTCATCAGCGAACTCCACGCGGCATCGAGATAGCCGGCGAGGTTCTTGACCTGATCGTGATTGTTGGCGTGCGTGTCCCAGCCGCTCAGGTTCACTTCGATAAACGGCACGCCGCGCTCGACGAGGCGACGGGCAAGCAGGCAGCCTTGGCCGAAGAGGTTGCGGCCGTAGGAATCGCGGAGTTTATCTGGTTCGTTGCTGAGATCGAAGGCCTTGGCACCGACCGATTGCATCAGCCGCACGGCCCGGTCGTAGGCAGTATGATGGCTTTGGGCCACGAGGTTTGGCCGTTCATTGCTGAAGCCGCGTTCGAGATCCCCCAACAGATCAAGACGTGCCTCGGCTTGCACGTCGGTGACATCCGTCGGCCGTTCGAGGTCTTGGACCTTGAGCAGCAGATCGGCATTATCGTTCGGCCGCGGCGCGCCGAAGTTGTTACTCTCGCCGACGACCAGCGGTGCGTATTGTGGCCCGAGGAAGCCGGGCCCGTACGCCCCTTGCGAGAAGAGTCGGAACGGCGATACGCTCACGAAGTTCGGTAATTCCGCCGTGGCGTCGCCCAGTTCCTTCGAAATCAGCGAGCCGATGGTCGGAAACTGCAATGCCCCCATCGGCAAGTTGCCGGTGCGTAGGTAGTAGGTGGCTCGGCCGTGATCGCCTTCCTTGGTGCTCATCGAGCGAACGACGGCGATTTCGTTGCCGTGACGGGCGAGCTTCGGCAGATGCTCGCCGAATTTCAGCCCACTGGCCGCTGTCTGAATCTCACGGAACGGCCCGCCATTTTCATGGCCGACCTTGAGGTCGAATAGATCGATGGTCGCGGGCCCGCCGGTCATCCACAGCAGGATGCAGGAGCGTTTGCGTGCCGGGTTCGCCGCCGCCTCGGCCGCCAACGCGGGCAGCCAACCCGACATCGAAGAACCCAGGGCACCAACAGCCCCCAGGCGGATGAAATCGCGACGATTGACGGGAAGAGTGGCCATGTTTAGAGTTCCTTCGAGGACCAAAACCGAAAACATTTGAACCACAGAGACACAGAAGCACAGAGAAAAAAAATACAGAGTTAAAACCAAAACCGAAAACACTTGAACCACAGAGACACAGAGAAAACAAATACAGAGTTAAAACCAAAACCGAAAACACTTGAACCACAGAGACACAGAAGCACAGAGAAAAAAAATACAGAGAAAATTTCAGAGGATCATGCGCTTCAGTCCATCCTTAATTACGGGAACATTAAAGTTAATGAGAAGACCAACGCGGGTCTTGCTCAGGCGCAGGTAGGTGATGAGTTGCGCTTCATGCACGGGCAACACCTTTTCGACGGCCTTGAGTTCGACGACAAGTTTGTCAGGGAAAAACAAATCCATTTTGAGGTCGTCTGCTTCCAACGGAATTCCTTTATAAACCAGGGGAACGCGCGTCTGGGCGAGGCAGTCCATTCCGCGAAGTTTGAGCTCCATTTCCATGCACAGTTGATACACTGATTCAAGCAATCCCGGCCCCATCTCCCTATGCACCTCGATGGCTGCCCCAATCACCGCATGCGTTAATGGATCCCGTTCGTCCATCGCATTACCCTTTCGAATTCAAATTCTTCTCTTCTCTTCTTGTCTTCTCTGTGTTTCTGTGTCTCTGTGGTTCAAATTTCTTCTTCACCACTTCAATGATTCAAAATAAACTCACTCGAATTCAGCAAAGCCCAAAACACATCGGCCAGCGCCTTCTTCTCGTTGTTCTCCGTGCCGCCGCGGGTGACGTAGCCGCCGAAGCGCTCGGCCTCGCTGGCGCTCGGAGTGCGGCTCAACGTGGCCAGGAACAGGGCTTCGACTTTAGCGGGGGCGTCCATGAACGGGGCGTCGGCGATGCCAGCGAGGAACTGGCTGCGTTCCACGCTGGTCTGGTCGCTGAGGAACTTGCCGTTCATCAGGGTGAGTGCTTGCAGGATGCTGGTCTGCCGTTCGGTCATCTTCTCGGTGCTCGCGAATTTGGTGAGGAACTCGCGGCGTGGGCCGTTGTTAAACTGGCGCTGTTGCAGGTTTGTGTTCGTCTCCATGAAACCTGTGGCCAAGGCGAGGCTGTCGAAGAGTTGCTCGGCCGAGAGGGCCTTCACGTTCATGCGGGCGAAATGGCGCGGGTTGGCCTGGCTCGGGTCGGTCTGCCGACTGGAAAGCTGGTAGACCTTGGTGCGGGTGATCGCCTTGATCAGGAAACGGATGTCGTACTTCGAATCGGCGAATTCCTTGGTCAGTTCCTTGACAAGGTCGGGAATCAGGTCGGGATTTTCCAGGCCGGGTTCGTCGATCGGGTCGATGAAGCCGAGGCCAAGGAAGTGAGCCCACATCCGCTGCACCGCGTTGCGTGCGAAATACTTGTTGTCGCGGGCCACCAGCCAATTCACGAAGACCTCGCGTGGGCTGACGCCGTCTTTCCAGTTAGGCACGGAATCGTCGAAGAACTTCGCTTCAACGGTTTTGACTTTCTTCGGGTCGGGATCCTGAATCTTGATTTCGCGTTTCAGCTTCACCTCGGTACTGTTGGCAATGGCGGGCTGAAGTTCCGCGAAGAACGCGGCCGTCTCCCAGAACTGCTCGCGGCTGATCGGCGCGAACGGATGATCGTGGCACTGGGCACATTCCATCTTGATTCCCATGAACAACCGCGACGCGGAGGCGGCCACGTTCTCCGGCTTGAACTCGTTGGCCTGGTTGAAGCCAAAACCGGTGTTGTTGACATCGACCGGGGCGTTGTTGATCCGGCCGCGGTTGAAGAGCGTCGGGGCGGTTAGCACTTCACGAACGATTTGGTCCATGCCAACGTTGTCGCGCAAACGGCCGCGGAGCCACCCTTCGAACTGGGTGCCGACGAATTGAAGTTGCGGATTATCGAGCGTCTGCGGCACCCATTGCTGGCGGAGCACGGTGCTGAAGTGATTCAAGTAGGCATTTTTCGTGAGCAGCTCAGCGACCTTCTTCTCCCGCTTCTTCGGATCGTTGCTGGGGGTGAACTGGCGGATCTCCTGAATGCTCGGAATCCGCCCACCAAGATCGAGCGTCAGGCGGCGGAGAAACTCGGCATCGGTGGCCGGCTCGGTCGGCGTGATCTTGTTCTTGGCCCAGAAGGCTTCGAGATGGCGATCGATTTTCGACGCCAACAGGTTGATCGAGATTTCTTCCACGGCTGTAGTGGCTGCGGGGCCAGGCAACGCGAGGGGTGCGGCCGTGCGTAGGTCCCGCAACTGGGCATCAATTTCAGGCGTTTGGGCAGTGGCCATCGATGCGATCGCGGTCAGCGCGAGAATGGCCAGAAGGTGGCGGAAAATCATGTTGATTCCCTCGTGCTCGGCACGGCGACGTGTCGCGCGGTTCAAGGTCAATCGCGTGGGTCGCATACTAGACGGAAGAACTCAAATAGTCTAACGGATGCTGGAGCGGATTAGAAGGATCAAAGATTTTTCGATTATTTTGCTTCTCGAAGGGTTTCGGACGAGGAGAGAGGGGGTGCGGCCGGTCCAATTTTTTTGTTCGTACACAAAGCGCTACATTTTGTGACATTCCCACGAGTGATTTGATCCTTCCCCATCCGGGAGACTAGTGCCCCGTCCAGACTAAATTTTCGGGTAGAGCCGCTTCAATTTGGCTCTTGCTTTGTCGATGGTGAATTGCCAATCGACAGCTCGTTGCTTCTTGTTGACACGGGCTGACCAGGCGGTAATTTCGGATTTCAGCGTCTCGATGTCGCCGATTCGTCGGTCCTTCAAGCATTGGCTGGTCATGCAACTCAACTCGCACTCCGCCACGTTCAGCCAACTGCCG
>JAIOQJ010000116.1:0-3406 GCA_021413475.1 Planctomycetota bacterium
TCGCACACTCTGGGGCGAGAACAAGCGAATCTCGTATATTCGGCATTTCACGGACTCGTCAAATGAAGGTGCTACAACCCGGAAAATCGTGGACTTCCGTTCGCGAGTGCCGGTAAAGTTAGTCCTGGGTATGGACCGCGTTCGAGAACAAACCGGTCTGCGACCGTTTTGAGGGAAATAAGATGCAACGAGTTTTCTTGTTTGGTCTTTTAGTTCTTTTGGTCGCTTCGGGCATCACTTCGGGACAGGAGAAGAACGCCCCGGTCCTCAACATCACTCCGCCGTCGATCGCGACCGATAAAGCGGTGGCGTACGATTACGACATCGTCTACGTCCGCGCGCCGCGGAAAGGCGATGACAAGCAGATCGCCTGGACGGAAGTGTTCAGCCCGCTGCGCGGCGAGCCGGGTTCGGATCTGATGCTGCTCCATCCGGACGGCAGCGAGGAAGTTCTCGTCGAGGCCGGCGACGACGCGATCACCGATCCGTTTGTTTCCTTCGACGGCACCACCGTTTACTTCGCCCGCTTCCAGAACGCCAAGCAGCATGGTAACGATCGGCTCTCGTCGCAGAGTTCGGACATCTTCAAGATTCACGTGAAGTCAAAGAAAATCACGCGGCTGACCCGGCAGGAGTTCACGCCCAACACGGGCGTTGCCGACGCGAAGCGAAAATCGGCCGGAGTCTACAACCTCGGCCCGTGCCCGCTCCCCGGCGGCAAGCTAATGTTCACCAGCAACCGCAACGGCTATGCACCAACGAAGGGCTACACGCCGACCACGCTCCAACTTTTCACGATGGACGACGAGGGCGAGGGCGAGGGCAACAACGTCGAACTGATCGGCCACCTGAACATCAACAGTGCCTTGCACCCGACGATCCTCAAGGCGACACGGCGTACCATTTCATGACGCAGATCAGCGACGGGAACATCGTCGTCGAGGAGTATTACAATCTGAACAACCTCGGCTTCGGCACCTTCTACAAGATGCGGCCGACGGCCCCGGACGGAGTGAGTTACTTCGGCCCCGCTTCCATCAAGGATGCCCGCAATCTCGCCTACAACGGCACCAACTACAATCGCATCCCGTTCACGCCCAATGGCCTGACATGGCTCACGCCCTTCAGCACTGCTTTCGATTCACCGGCCAGATTGTCCGATCCGAAGAATCCCGACTCGCCACGCGTCGGCAAGGTGACGCATCCTTCCGGAGCGCCGGACAATCATTTGCTTACGGTCTGGTCGCCGGGTCCGGTCAACAGCAACAACGGATTGCGGAAACCAGCCATTGATGGAGGCATCTATCTGATCAAGGACGGCAAGCCCGTCACCGAACCCGGGCAGATGCGGCTCATCAAGAACGACCCGAAATTTAACGAGCAATGGCCGCGTGCCCTGGTTCCTTACAAGCGAATCTTCGGCGTGGATGAACCGAAGGCACTCGCGGCCGTGCGCAACGACGGCAAACGCTCACCGCATTTGCCCGAGGGAACGCCGTTCGGTCTGGTCGGCTCATCGAGCATATACAAACGCGAAAGCTACCCGCACGGCAGCATCGCGGAAGGCAAAGTCACGGCGGCGTATTCGGGCGGCAACGATCCCTTCCAGGGACTGGGCTCCCTCGCTTACACCGGGATCAACGGCAACTGGTTTGTGCAGGGCTCGGATGCATGCCGTTACGAAAATAGCGAAGTTCACGCGGTTCGCATCATCGTTACGGAGCCGACGACTGATCCGCGCCACACCGCCAAACCCAATCGCCGTTGGTGGAACGTCGCCAACGAACGCATGCGGATTCTCGGCGAATTCCCCGTGCGCAAGTTCACCGGTGACAAACAAATCACCGATCCGGACGGTAACCCCGACACCAGCTTCCTCGTCAAGATCCCCGCCGACATCGCCTGGACGTTTCAGACGCTCGATAAACGAGGTATGGTCTTGAACTCGGCCCAGACTTGGCATCAAGTACGCCCCAGCGAGATCCGCACCGATTGCGGCGGTTGCCACGCTCACAGCCAAACACCGACGCAGTTCAAGGACACCTTCGCCGCCCGGCCCGAGTATCAGGTCTTCGACCTGACCGCGCACACGCCGTTGCTCACGTCGAAGTCGAACGATGAATCGAAGAAGAAGTGGGACGTGCAAGACGAAACCGGTATACGCTTCGCCAAGGAAGCCCAGAACGTCGAGTATTACCGCGATATCCAACCGATCTTCGCCCGCAGTTGTGTGGCCTGCCACACGCAGAAGGGAGACAAGCCGGCGGGCAACCTCGTCCTTGATGATGAGTCGCTGGTGCAGCCTCCACAAGGCATCGGCGGATTGGTGAGCGGGCCGGCCGGAAAGGTGCCGGGGACATACCTTCGCTTGGCGCTCGATCATTCCGGTAAATTTGGCTACAAGTCCCCAGTCGGCAACTGGTCGCATCCGCAAGCGTCACGCTACGTGCGCCAGTTCCAATCGCGGCGGAGTCTGCTCGCCTGGAAGATTTTCGGCGAACGTCTCGACGGTTGGAGCAATGACGATTTCGCGCACGAAACCACGCCGGGCGATCCCGAATCGCTGACGTTCAAAGGCAAGCCGTTCGCCAACAAGCCCGAAAACCGCCGGCTCATCAATCTCGCGTACACGGGCAGCATCATGCCGCCGCCGGACGCCGTCAAAGAAGGCAAGGTCAAGCCGCTTACCGACGAGGATCGCCGTACGCTGGTGCGTTGGATCGATCTCGGCTGCCCGATCGATCTCGCCTACGACCCGGCAAAACCCGAAGCTCGCGGCTCCGGTTGGCGGCAGGATGATAGCAGGCCCACATTGACGTTGACGTACCCGCAAGTCGGCACGAACGAATCGCTATCCCGCATTCTGATCGGCATGCACGATTACGACAGCGGCCTGGATTTGAAGAGTTTCAGAGTCACTGCGGACTTCGGCATCGACGGCACGGCCGCCGGTGAGGATCTGGCTGCGAAGTTTCAAACCAAGACGCTGGGCGTCTGGGAACTGGCATTGAGCAAGCCGATCACGGATTTGCCGAATGGCAAGTTGACGGTTGTCGTCGCGGACAAGCAGGGAAACCAGACTCGCATTGATCGGGTGTTTTCGGTCAAAACGCTGGCCAAATAGCCGATCCGAAATCGAAGAATTTTAGCCACGGATTGAACACAGATGTAACACGGATAAGAATTGGAGTTAGGATGTTCTGGATTTCATCCGTGTTCAATCCGTGGCTAAAATTTCGAACCTTCCTATTCTCTCTCCGTTTTCACCTCGAACAAACATCAGGAGTTTTCACGATGATCAGGATTTCATTGGCGCTCGCTATCTTCGTGCTCCCAAGCCTCGCCTGGGCTCAGCCTGGCTATGCGCCCGAGAAGTATCGCGTTTACCTCGGAACCTATTCGGGCA